>DAIERC010000513.1 GCA_027347125.1 Ignavibacteriales bacterium | reverse complement strand
TTCTTTGCCGGTGCCGGAAGGGCCGTTAACCAAAATATTAACATCGCTTTTGGCGTAGCGTTCAATGCTTTCTTTAAGCTGAAGCATCGGCTTTGATTCGCCAATGATTTTCTTCATCTCAAGCAAGTTGGAAATATTCTGTTTAAGTTTTTTATCCGATTTTAAATTATGCTTTTCTAGTTTCTTTTTTTCGTAAGCGTTAAAAATACTTAAGATAAAATCGGTGGGCTGATAAATATATTCTTCAATATTGCCGGGGTATTTTGTACCGTACCAAAACGCACCCGATTTAATAAGATTGTTGGCAAAGTTATAGTCGGTTATATTTATCGTCATTTTTGTAATAACAATAATCTGAACAAAGGGATCAATTTCTTTTATTTTAACAATTAACTCTTCACCTTTTAACCCGCCGGATATTTGGTAATCTAAAATTACAACGTCATACTTATCAGGGTTTTCCGATATGAGTTCGAGAGCCGCTCTTCCGTTCGATACGGTATCAAGAACTTTTAAATTGGTCTCGTAATAATTAATTGTATTCTTAATTCTTTTAACATCAAAATCCTCATCTTCCACCAAAAGTATATTGATATGATGATTGTTATTAAGCATTAACTCCTCTAGCTATTTTTAATCTTCATTGTAAACATACAACCTTCAGAAGGCAAATTCTCAGCGTTTAATTCCCAGCCGCATCTGCACACCGCCATTTGATACGCGATATAACATCCGTAACCTGAATTTACACTAATATTAATTTTCGTAGTCTCGTTCTCCAAAAATATTTTTTTAATTCCTTTTTCGCCAGTCAGTAATAATTCTTCTTTTATTCCCACTCCGTTATCCGAAATGTAAATATATGACATATTATTTTCTTTGTCATACTTTGTGGTAATATTTATTTTTATAAGTTTTTTATTTCCATGATCTATGCTGTTTTGAATAAGCGGCTCAAGTATTTCCCAAACAACAAATTCATTAACATGAACTTTCGGTAAAGAATCATCCAGGTCTACATCAAATTCAAACATATCGTTTTTGCTTGATATCCGTAAGAAAACATATCTGATAATAAATCTTACCACTTTGTTTATATCGGTATGAAACATGGGGTTAACAATTGTATTTACTTCCTGGTCGTACCATTTCATATCATAAATAATTCTGGAAATAAAATTGGAGTATGTAATTACGCGTTCCTTTACCTCCTCAAGGTTTTCGGGGTCAAGATGCCTAACGTCGTCTTTAATAAAGCCCATAATTTTTTCGGCTTTATGGTGCGTATGATATATGCGTTTTGTAAACAAAGATTCCTTTTCAAACCGTATCTGTTGTTTTAGAACTTCTTTATGCTCATCAAATAATTTTGCCTGCGCTTCGTTTCTTTCTTTAACCGCCTGGGAAGAGACAAAGAATATTGCGATTAAGCCGATGAATATTAATGAAGAGTAAACCAAAGATACTTTGTCAAAATTCGCGCTTATTTCCTCGGTTAAGAATGAAAAATCGGGAGTTATTTTCAGGTACATTACGCCTAAGTATTCGCCGTCGGGAACAAAGGGAACGAGTATATTAAAAGTTTCTTCTTTATCGAGGGTGCTGTAAATAACCTCCGAAGAGCGCATCCTGTCTTTTACAGATAGGAATAAATGCACCGCTTTAGAATGCATACCGCTGTTTTCATCATACGGCTGCAGTGTACCGTTCAGATAAGCTTCAAGTTTTTGCCCGCTGTCAATTACGTACAACCTTCTGTCCTTTACAAGTATTAAACAGATATCGTTTACGGCTCTTTGAATTAATTGCTGCTTAAAGATTACGTTAAATGAATATATAATCTTCGAATCTTCCAGTTCTGAAATTGATTTGTTAAGAAACAAGTTCTCAAACAACAATTCCATGCTGGTAGAAGTAATAATCGCTAATCTTTCGGCCGAATATCTTTTGTACCAATTTTGCGTTTCTGTTAAAAAGTCACCTAACGATGATTTTTGAACAAACACCAAAATAATTTGGAAGATGATGAGTACGGTAAAAAATATGGTGATGTGCTTGATTTCAAACCTGTACTGTGAAAACTTTTTTAATAATTTTTTCTTAATCATTTTTTGTTCGCAAGATTAATAAACTATTTCAAAATCAGTTTATCTAACTGGATAGCTTTAGTACATTTATTTAATGCCTGGCGCACGGATATTTTTTCCCTGATAGCGAGATTAAAATAGTAAGACATAATTTTTGAATATTTGGTATACTCAACATGGGCGGGCCGGTGAACGCCTGTTTTCAATAATTTTTTGTATAAGGCAATTTCAGGGTACTTTTTCACATACTGCGGGTCGTCATAAAACTTTTTTATAACCGGGTAATACGCACTCTGCTGAAAAAAAGTTTCCTGAGACTTATTACTAAGAAGAAATTTTATAAAATCGGCAGCTTCTTTTTTCTTATCAGAGAATTTGGATATCATAATATCCCAGCCGCCCAAAATTGAAGCAGGCCTTCCGTTTTTGAAATACGGCAGGGGAGCTTTCCGCAAATTAACTTGCTTAGCCACATCAACCGGGGAATCTTTAAAATCTTTATCATAACTTGTCCAGCCCCATAAAAATAATCCATTATTATTAATAAAATATTTAAAGCTAGATGTTTCCGTATATTGCGTTACAGCCGGCGGAGTAAGGTTATCTTTATTAACCATGTCAACAAGAAGTTGTAAAGTTTTTTCGGCTTCGGGGGTTTCAAAATTAAAACCGTTTTCTTCAAAATACTTTGGCTTCAAACTTAAAAGCTCTTCAATATAAATACAGACCAGCCCTTCATAATCTGCCGCAGGAAAGGTAAAAAACGGGTTGGGTAAATTTATTTGATTTTTAAGTTTTATAAAATCCTCCCAGGTAATGTTATCCTGTATCTTTTTTATTATATCTTCGCCGTTTTTTAATTTCTTTAATAAGTCCTGCCGGTAATACATTATTCCCTGACCCATATCAAGGGGAGCAGCAACAAGTTCACCGTCATAATAACAAGACTCCAGCGCTTCATCCATTATCTT
>DAIERC010000479.1 GCA_027347125.1 Ignavibacteriales bacterium | reverse complement strand
TGGGTTGTCTATTACCAAAAGGTATGTTGAGATGCTGGGTGGTACTATTTCAATCGAAAGTAAAGTAGGAGCCGGGTCGGCTTTTATAATTAGACTACCAGCGGCTTAATTTATATTTAGCGGAATTATTTTTACTAAAGAATAATCACGATGTTTCTTTAACGTTGCCGAATTTATATACGGAATAATAGTAACGGAGAAAAAATTATAGGAGATTTTTATTATGAAAATAAAAAAATTAGGAAGAACAGGATTAAAGGTAAGTGAGATATGTCTGGGCACAATGACATTCGGAAATCAATGCGACGAAAAAACTTCTTTCGCAATTATGGATAAAGCGTGGGCGGGCGGAGTTAATTTTATAGATACCGCCGATGTTTACCCGCTTCCGCCGCAGCTTTCTACGGTTGGCGATACCGAAACAATAATCGGCAAATGGCTTAAGAGCAATCCCGGCCGCAGGCACGAAACGGTGCTTGCCACAAAATGCAACGGCAAAATGGGCAGCGCTGTTAACGATCAGGGACTTTCACGCCGGCATATTATGGACGCCGTTGACGCAAGCCTTCGCCGTCTTCAAACAGATTTTATCGATCTGTATCAGGTGCATTTTTATGACCCCAACACTCCGCTGGATGAAACTTTAAGAGCGCTTGATGATCTTGTGAGAACCGGAAAAGTCCGTTACATCGGTTGTAGCAATTACCTGGCTTATCAGCTTTTAAAATCGCTTTGGGTAAGCGACAAATTAAACATATCACGTTACGATTCCGTTCAACCGCGTTACAATTTACTATTCCGCGAATTCGAGAATGAATTGTTCCCTGTTTGCAAAGAGGAAGGTGTGGGCGTAATTGTTTACAACCCTCTTGCCGGCGGTTTTTTATCGGGCAAGCACCAAAGAGACAAAGAGCCTGAAGAAAAAGGACGGTTTAAATTAGGCGACGCCGGTAAATTATACCAGGAGCGCTACTGGCACGATGCCCAGTTTGACGCGGTTGACCGCATGAAAGAATTTTTTAAAGACCGTGGTAAATCAATTATTGCCGTATCAATCGCATGGGTGCTGGCTAATAATGCGGTCACTTCGGCTATAGTGGGCGCCAGCAAGCCTGAGCAGTTGAACGACAGCCTGGCCTCGGTAAATATTGTACTTGATGAAGAAGAGATGAAGTTCTTAAATGAACTGTGGTATAATCTTCCGCGTGTAAGCGATCCTAAATTTGCGTTGAGATAATGATAGCAGAAGGCTGTCTTAAATGTAATATTATTTTAAAAATCTGAACACGGATAACCTGCAGTTAAAAGGATTCATGCGAATATTTAATTGTAAATTACTTTTGAGACGGCTTTGTACTTTTGTAAATTATAATCAAGAAAATTCATAAGTTGAAATAAAAAGTTAGTTTTTTACCAGAGGTAAAAGTTGAAACGAAAAATATTCTTACTGCTTCTTATTTGTGTTATTGCTTTGCCTGTTGTCGCTCAAAATAAAATAGTATATATGGGTCACATAGAGGGCGAGATTGACCTTACTATGGCGCCTTATGTTAAAAGGGTAATTTCGGAAGCCAATGAAGCGGGCGCGGAAGCTATAATATTTAAGATTAATACCTTCGGCGGAAGGGTTGACGCGGCAACACAAATTAAAGACGCTATTATATCTTCGAATATTTTAACAATCGCATACATAGATCACCGCGCAATTTCCGCGGGTTCGTATATCGCTCTTTCATGCAAAAAAATTGCTATGGCTCCGGGCAGCTCAATTGGGGCAGCTACGGTTGTAGACCAGTCCGGTAATAAAATGAGCGAAAAATACCAGTCGTTTATGCGATCGGAAATGAGATCTGTTGCCGAAAAAAACGGGCGAAGAACCGATATAGCGCAGGGAATGGTTGACGAACGAATTGTAGTGCCCGGGCTTGTTGACAGCACCGAGCTAATTACGCTTACAACCGATGAAGCCTTAAAATACGGTATTGCCGACACGGTAGTGACAAGCACAAAGGATTTGCTAAAAGCTTTTAATCTTGAAAATGCCGCTATAGTAGATGTAACGCCTAATTGGGCCGAAGATGTTGTGGGCTTTTTACATAACCCAATCGTAACTACTTTATTGTTGATGATCGGCTTTGTAGTATTATTTATAGAAGTTAAATCGCCGGGGTGGGGAATACCGGGCACATTAGGAGTGCTGGCTTTATTATTATTCTTCGGTTCGTCATATATACTGGAGTTGGCTTCGAGCCTTGAAATATTCATGTTTATCGGGGGCCTGGTTTTATTGGGGCTGGAGATATTTGTAATCCCGGGTTTCGGCGTTACTGGGATACTGGGAATAATATTGATGCTTGCTTCTTTATTTATGGCGCTGGTAGGAAGCACAACATTATTCGAGTTCGGCAATATTTCCACCGCGCTTATTCAACTTAGCGTGTCACTCCTTTCCGCACTGGCGTTTGTCTTTTTTATTGCTAAATATCTTCCGAAGAGCCGGCATTTTAACAAGCTTGTTTTATCAGACGAGGAAAAATCCGATAAGGGATTTGTTTCGTATCCAACCAACAAGAAACTAGTGGGCATTGAAGGAATTGCATTAACAACATTAAGGCCTGCGGGCTCAGCCGAGTTTAACGGGCAAAAAGTAGATGTTGTAGCCGACAGCGAATACATTGAGCACGGAAGCAAAATTAAAGTTCTGAGAGTTGAAGGAATTAAGGTAGTTGTTCAGAAGGTAAAATAATTGAAAGCGAGGCTGTCCTAAAAGCAATTTACAATTAAGACAACCTCGTTTAAAAAACCTTTAAAGCAATTCTACAATGTTTGATGAAGTAATTGTTTCGCTCTTGCTGCCT
>DAIERC010000442.1 GCA_027347125.1 Ignavibacteriales bacterium | reverse complement strand
GGTATCAAGAGATTTTATACAAATACCGGGTGGATAAAAGAACCCGCCTCCGCAAAACGCCGGTAAATTGAGTATTTCTGTTATTTGATTGAGGAGTACCTTAACATAATGTTAAACCGGTTTTGGTGAGAACATTGTATTTGAAGGCGGCGCAGTAAATTTGATGTCCCAAAATGTTGCTTTACAACCCGGGTACGAATTCTAATTTATTGCTTACATCAACTTTAAAATTAAAAAGCATAACAACATTTAAGGTTGAATGTATTGGGAATAAGCGCGGGGCCCCCAAAATGCGTATCCCTTGTTTTCCAGTGGAGTGCCGGCAAGAATGCTGTGAATAAAACCGTTGTTCTCAACAAGAACGGTGTGCCACATTAAATGGTCTGGGTTTGATTTTAAATAAATCTCAATTCTGTTATTCAGCCCGGTAAATTTTGTAAACAAAGAATCCGATTCATCTTTTAACTCAAAATCTTTTGCAAGCCTGTTTTTCATCATCGTGGTTCGGTAAAAAGTTCCGCCGTCTAAGGTACCGATATTTTTCCCGTCGATTATCACGTCCCTATCGTCGTAAGCGATAAGGCAAAGGTAATGATCCGAACGGGCTTTCAACCAGCTGACAATTTTGCCGCCGTATTTCAGGCTGTCCGAATAGTAGTATTCGCTGTCGATAAAAGAAATTCTTTTTACGTCATTTGGAATGGAGCTAAGGCTGTTCAAATATCCGAAAACAAATTCGCCGCCCCCGCTGTGGCTGCAAAGTGTTACTTCCACATTATAATTTTTAAAAATATTTTTCACCGAATCAACTATATGCCTGGTAATTAAATCGCCGCCGGGGTGTCGCATCTTCCACCAGGGCCAGCTGTTCTCATCGGTGCCCATGTAAACAACCACCAGGTTGTAATCTTTAATCGTGTTTCTTAGGAATCGCGTTTGCGCGCCGATATGTTGAATGTTGTAATGCCAATCGTCTCCCTTTTCAACTTTTCGTCCGATAGTTTCGGCTATTGTGTTCATATTCGGAAGCGCGTAGAATGCAAGCATTACTTTTTTATCAGGGTTAAATTCACTTGCACCGGGAGCGTTTATTTCTATTTTTATTTCGGGCTCGTAATTAAACGATAAAGTTTGCTCGTTAAAGTAAGGGCTTGGAGAAAATCCTTTAATAGATGTATTCGCATTTGTATCTTCGGGTTTTCCGGGGTAAAAATTTTCTGCCGCGCTAACAGTTGTAATTAAGAAGAGCAATGAAAAAAATACCAGTATCTTTTTTGTACGTATCATTTGGAATAAAAATAATAATGAAAAATATTTGAATATGGTTGTTTATCTGCTTTTATTTATTACCGGTTTCCGGCAAATAAATTTTAGCAATGCTATTTAATTAAACCTTAAAGCAAAGTTACTAATAGTTCGCGTAATAATTGTAAAACCAAAACATATTAAAAAGTGAAAAATGACGGGACGCAAATTACTTCCACAAAATGAAACATGCGCCGATAAAGAACAATATATCGCTGAACTTATTTCAAGGTTAGACATCAGAATAAAAAAACTGGAATTACTGAGTAAAAGATATTCCAATTTCAGGTTATTCCTTTTTCTCTTTTCCGTTCTGGTTTTGGCTTTGCTTTATTTTTTCGGCACAGCCGTTTTAGTTATCTCTATATTGTTAATGATTGTTGCCGCCTTTTCCGTTACGGTTCATCTTCACAATAAAATTGACAAAGCCCGCGGTAGGGCAAAAACCTGGAAAGAAATTAAATCGGTTCATCTTGCTAAAATTCATCTTGACTGGCAGAATATTCCCAAAACATTTTACAGTGATGCCGCGGTTGACCCCGTTGAAGCTGATTTAAATTTAACGGGCAACCAGTCTCTTCACCAGTTAATTAATATAGCGGCTTCAAAACAGGGCAAAGAGTTACTGAGGAAATTCCTTTTTATTAAAGAACCTGTTTATAATGAGGTTATTGAAAGGCAAAATCTTGTAAAAGAATTACTACCTTTAAACAGGTTCAGGGACAAACTTCAACTTTTATCTTATTTCCCGTCCAAAAGAGAGCTTGACGGAACCGGTATACTTAAATGGTTGGAGAAAACAAACGCGGGCAGTAACGGCAAAAAATATCTTTTCGGCCTTGCTGTATTGGCGCCGGTTAACGTTGTATTGTTTTTGTTCTCTTTCTATTACGGGCTAGTACCTGTTTGGCCTTACACTATTTTGATCTATGCGTCAATTTATTATTTCGGAAATAAAAAGAAGAAAAAGCTTGTTGAAGAATTTGAATTTCTTAAAGATGAATTAGGAAAGTTCAGTTCAATATTAGAGTTTATAGAAAACTATCCTTTTCCTGAAAATTCGAAACTGCGTGAACTTTGTAACTGCTATTTGAAAATTGAAATGAGCCCGGGAAAAATATTGAGAAAAATATCATCGTCATTTAATGTATTAAGCATTAGGAACGGCAATCCTTTAGTCTGGGGTATGATTAGGATAATTTTCCCGATAGATTTTTATTACAATTATAAGCTAGATAAGTACAAAGAAATAATTTCAAATAATTTTGAGACTTGGCTTAACACCTGGTATAACTTGGAAGCGTTAAATTCGCTTGCCAACTTTGCATGGCTAAACCCGGAATACAGCTTCCCGGTAATTAGTATAGAAAGCGGGGGAATATTAAATTCAAAACAACTCGGACATCCGCTTATACTATCGAATAAAAAAATTACAAATGATTTTTCCGTAAGTGAGATAGGTGAGATCAATCTTATAACCGGCTCCAACATGTCCGGCAAAAGCACTTTTCTCAGAACATTGGGAATCAATTTATGTCTCGCTTATGCTGGTGCGCCTGTAAATGCTTCCTCATTTGAATGCTCGTTATGCAGGTTGTTTACATGTATAAAAGTAAGCGACTCAGTGGTTGACGGGATATCTTATTTTTACGCCGAAGTAAAAAGATTGAAAGCCCTGCTTGACGAAGCTGAAAAAGGAAATGATCTCCCGCTCTTCTTTCTGATTGATGAAATTTTTAGAGGTACAAATAATATCGAAAGATTAAAAGGGAGCATGGCTTTTATAAATGCTCTTTCGTTGCTGCCGGTTGCCGGGGCTTTAGCTACACACGATCTGGAACTGGTAAAACTCGAGTCAGAAATAAAAGGATTAAAAAATTTCCATTTTAAAGAACAGATTAAAAACGATAGGATGAGTTTTGATTATAAAATTCAACCGGGACCGTGCCCTACTACAAACGCTTTAAAAATTATGAAGATCGAAGGACTTCCAACCGGCGAGTGAGCCGCCGGCAAGGTTAAAGCGCCGTTCATAATCTTTTTGTGGAATTCTAAACTTCTGTTCTTATTTTACGAAACGAACGCTTAATAGTTTGTTTAAGAATAAAAAAAAGTTTATAGTTATCCGGAAGTTTCAAATAAGAATTTAGTGCTCTCTTAAAAATTGGAAGTATCAAAATTTTAGGAGGAACCATGCTTCGTATGTCTATTCTTCGCTTTTCTATTATTTCAAGTTTGTTACTTCTAAATCTTTCCTGTTCCTCCGCCCATTTTAACACAAAGCAACTTTTTGAAACCGACGGTAAATATGATTCGGAGTTTCCATATAAGAATGGTTCAGCCCAGCTTGAGCAAATAAGCAATACAATTTACAGGGTTAGCAGCGTTGCTTTTTACAGGACGTATACTTTTGACAGCAAAAGTAAGTTTAAAAAATCCGATTTAACAGATGAGATTATCAAGAAGAATTTTATAAAAACTACGGTTATAGATAAGCCCGCGCTGGGCACAGGCACACTTATTTATTCGAACCGGCAAACGGTTGGAATACTAACCTGTGCGCATGTTGTTAACTTTCCTGATACGGTAATTACTTACTTTGCGGAATCAAACGGAATATTTTCAGATTATGTTCAGAGCATCTCTTTTAAGACAAGGGAAAATATTTATGTAGCCGGATTTCCCGAAGGAAGCCAGGTTGATATTATTTTAATGGATGAAGATCTTGATGTGGCGCTTTTAGGAAGGCAATTTGGCGGCGACAAAGCTGCAAAGTTCCCTGTTTTTAATTACTCGTTTGGTAACGCAAAAGAACTGGAGTGGGGATCATTTGTATATTTGCTGGGTTATCCGTTAAATTATAAAATACTTTCACGCGCTCTGGTAAGCAGCCCTAATTATGATAAAGACGGTTCCTTCTTAATTGATGCGCCTATTAACAGGGGGTTTAGCGGTGGAATGATTTTAGCCGTGCGGGATGGTGTGCCTAATTTTGAACTTGTCGGTATAGTTCAATCGGTACCTGAAGAAAATGAAAATGTTCTTGAGCCGTCGCCGATTGATGAAAAGTTCAAGTACAGCAGTATTGTGCCGTACACGGGTGATAGTTTTGTGAAACAAATAAATATTTTGAAATACGGAATTGCCAAAGTTATACCGATAGATGTAATTTTAAATTTCCTGAGAAAAAACAAAGAGTATCTTATAAGCAAAGGGTATTTTCTAAATATTTTTAAGTAGTATACTTTACAAGTAAAATTTAAAATTTATTTAAATTAGACTTTTCATCAATTAAAGTTATTTCTATTTTTACGTTTCAAAAAAAAAGAAAAAACGTTATGCCAAAATTAAAAGAAATACACACGCTGGAAGAGTGGAAAGAAATTAAAAGTGATTACGCTACGGAAGAAATTGTTGTTTTTAAGTACAGTCCGCTTTGCCCCATCAGCGCTTCGGTAGAAAGGGATTTTGATAATTGGTTTTCAAAATTGCCTGAAGAACAAAAATTAAGTTGCGTTAAAATTAATGTAGTTGATTCGCGGCCTTTAAGCAGGGCATTAGCCGAGAGTTTTAAAGTTAATCATCAATCGCCGCAAGTGATATGGCTAACAAATAATCTTGAAGTTAAATGGCATGCAAGCCACTACGATATTTCATCAAGAAGCTTATCGGCCAATTTAAAAAACTGATTTTTTCTTTATTACGCGTTATTGCCTCCTTCTTTCAAATTAAAAATTATTGCGGCTTCAAGTAGCTTGTAAGAAAATTTGAGCTAATAATTTTTACTACCCCAGCGGCAACGGAACCTTTTAAAAAAGTTACCGTCTAAAAACATTCTTTCAAAACAAAGTAAAGCATTTGCGAGCATGAAGAACCACTTTAAAAATATTAGTTAAAATTTATGAGTATAACCGTAGAAAATCTTACAAAGCAATACGGGCCCCAAAAAGCTATTGACGGCATTTCATTTCAGGTAAACACCGGCGAGATACTGGGTTTTCTGGGGCCAAACGGCGCCGGCAAAACCACCACTATGAAAATTGTTACCTGTTTTATGGCTCCTTCAAGCGGTGATGTAAAAATTAATAACCTCTCCGTATATTCCGATTCCGAACAGATAAAAAAGAAAATTGGTTATTTGCCGGAAAGCAATCCGTTGTACCATGATATGCCCGTGTTGGAATATCTTTCATTCATGGCAAAGTTGCAAGGCGTAAGCAATGCAAAGTTAAATGATAAAATTATTGAGATGGTTCATGTTTGCGGGTTGAACCAGGAGAAGCATAAAAAAATAGGTGAGCTTTCAAAAGGATATAGGCAGCGCGTAGGTCTTGCGCAAGCTATGATTCATGACCCTGAAATTTTAATTTTAGATGAGCCAACCACAGGCCTTGATCCGAATCAGATTATAGAAATAAGAAAATTAATTCGTCAACTGGGTAAAGCAAAAACAGTAATTTTAAGTACCCACATTCTTCCCGAAGTTGAAGCTACTTGCGACCGTATATTAATTATAAATAAAGGTAAAATAGTTGCCGACGGAACTTCCGAGACGTTAAGAAAACAAGCTCACGGAAACGAAATGCTGCGTGTTCAAATAGCGGATGCAGTAAACCGGGAAATGATATTTGATTCTCTCCGTTCCATTAGCAGCGTAAACATGGTTGACCCGGTAATTGACGAACCAAGCTCGTTTTTAGTTCAAAGCAAACCTGGAGAATCATCCAGAAGGGAAGTCTTTAATTTATGTGTTCAAAAAAATTGGGTCCTAACGGAAATGACTCCAATCGAAACTAAACTGGAAGATATTTTTAGAGAATTAACAACCGACTAATATTATGAATAAAATCTGGACTATAACATTAAGAGAACTGCAAACCTTTTTCGATTCGCTTACGGCTTACATTTTAATTGTTTTGTTCCTGGGGCTTAGCGGATTTTTTACATGGCTTTACGGTTCCGACGTTTTCTTTATCGGGCAGGCCACTCTTCAGCCTTTCTTTTCAATTGCTTACTGGACGTTGTTTTTTTTCACTCCGGCTTTAACAATGAGGATGCTTGCCGAAGAAAACAAAACAGGTACAATAGAATTATTGCTTACAAAGGCAGTTACAGACCGGCAGGTACTTTTAGGTAAATTTCTCGCTTGTTTACTTCTGATAATTATAGCGCTGGCTTTAACACTTCCATATTATATAAGTATAGCTTCAATGGGCCCAATTGATAACGGCGCGGTTCTATCCGGCTATCTTGGCTTAATTTTATTAAGCATGGTTTACATCAGCATAGGTTTATTTACAAGCAGCATCTCAAGCAACCAGATAGTATCCTTCTTGCTATCGCTTTTTATCGGTGCGTTTTTCTTAATTATATTTGATGCTTTATCAAGCAATCTAACCGGCAGCATCGGAGAAATACTAAGCTATCTTAGTTTAAGCACTCACTTCGATTCAATCTCACGCGGGGTAATAGACAGCAAGGATGTAATTTATTTTTTAAGTATTACAATACTCGGTTTAATTTTAGCTGAGGCCTCCTTATCAAAAAGAAATATTGTTGAATAATAAAAATGCTTACAAAGAAAAAAATAATTACCGGTTTAATTTTAATCATCGGAATATTTATTCTGATCAATATAGTGGCCAACAGGTTTTTTGTGAGGCTTGATCTTACGCAGGGCCATCAATACACATTAAGCAAAGCTACACGGGATATTCTGCATTCGCTGGACGGAACCGTTACGGTGACGGCTTATTTTTCTGATAACCTTCCGCCCGATATAGCCGCGGTAAGAAACGATTTCAGGGATATGCTTGTTGAATACAGTAATAATTCCGGCGGCAAAATTGTGTACGATTTTATTAATCCGAATAAAGATACCGAAACGGAAAGGAAAGCGCAGGAGGCTGGCATCTCGCCGATCATGATAAATGTTAGAGAGAGAGACCAGATGAAACAGCAAAGGGCTTATCTAGGGGCGGTTCTGCAATATGAGGGAAGGACAGAGCAGATACCTTTTATTCAACCCGGAGCGGCAATGGAATATGCTTTGTCGTCAACAATTAAGAAACTATCGTTAAAAAATAAAACCAAGATCGCGTTCCTCGAAGGTAACGGCGAACCTCAGCTATCGGAAATGCCGCAGCTAAATGAACAACTTAATATTCTTTACGATGTAAGTTCGTACAGTTTTAATGATTCAACCGGTATTCCGAATAGTTACAGAACTCTTGTAATAATTGCCCCAACAGATACAATTGCTCCTCAATATTTAAAACAACTTGATAACTTTCTTGCTGGCGGCGGGCGAGTACTTGTTGCGTTGAACAAAGTAAAAGGAAATCTTAGCAACGCAACCGGTGCGGTTGTAAATACCGGTTTAGGTGCCTGGTTAAAAAACAAAGGAATTAATGTTGAAGGTGATTTTGTAATCGACGCGAATTGCGGCAGCGTTATGTTAAGGCAACAACAAGGTATGCTTATTATGAACACGCCTGTTAAATTCCCTTATCTTCCAATTATACAAAACTTTTCAGACCATCCCATTACAAAGGGATTGGAAGCTGTGCTTATGCCTTTTGCGAGTCCTATAAAATTTTCACCTATAAATAATACCGAGCACATTACCGCGCTGGCAAAGACTTCTGAAAAAAGCGGCATCGCAAAACCTCCGGTTTATTTTGATGTTATGAAGCAATGGACCAAATCCGATTTCCCGATGTCGTCTCTTCCTGTTGCGGTTGCAGTTGACGGTAATCTTGTTAACAACGTATATTCAAAAATGGTAGTGTTCGGCGACGGCGACTTCGCTGTTAACGGCTCGGGGCAAAATGCCCAGCGGCTTGAACCTGATAACGTAAACTTGATGGCCAACGCTATCGATTGGCTTTCGGACGATACCGGATTAATTTCTCTTAGGACAAAAAGTATTACCAACCGGCCTTTGAACGCAAATTTAGATGACAGCGTAAAAACTTTAATAAAGTATTTAAACTTTATACTGCCTATACTGCTTATACTTGTATACGGCGCTTTCAGGTATCAACGAAGAAAAAAATTACGAAACAAATGGATGAACGAGAATTATGTTCAATAAATTATCTATAAAATCGCTCGGAATAATTTTTACGGTTTTACTTTTAATAGTAGTCGTATTTATGATATATGATTCGAACCACGGCGAAAGATCTTTTAGAAAAAATCTCGTTTCAATTGATACAAGCAAGGTTACGGCTATATATATTTATCCCAAATCTACCAATCATCACGAAGTGAGAATATTTAAAAATGGTAACAAGTGGAAAGTTGCATTAAATAACAATCAGAGCGCTTCTATTCCTGGCTACAAGATTCAGGGGCTTTTCTCAGATCTGCTTAGCGTAAAGCCCGAAGGCATAGCAGCAAGCGGAAAAGACAACTGGAAACAATACCAGGTTGATACTTCCGGTTCAAGAGTTGTAGTTTTCCAGGGTAATGATAAAGTGCTTAATTTAATTGTCGGAAAGTTTACGTTTCAACAGCCGAGAACTATGATATCTTATGTTAGGGTTGACGGTGACGATAACGTTTATATCTCAAACGGATTTTTAGACTATTCTTTTAATCATAACGCAAATTATTTTAGAGATAATAATTTAATAAACAGCGATTTTACTAATTGGAATAAATTAACTTTTACTTATCCATCAGACAGTTCTTTCACACTTCAAAAAGTAAGCGGCGTATGGCAGATAAACGGACAAAATACCGACTCGGCCGAAACGGTTAATTTCTTAAGATCACTTTCTCATTCTTCAAACTCAAACTTTGTTGATAATCCGAGCAACAGTATCCTGAGAAAAGCCAGGTTCACTCTAACAATTGAAGGCGAATCAATACCTCCTATAAACATATCATCTTTTGCCGATTCTACAAACATGGTTTTAAATTCATCCGAGAACCCTCAATCCTTTTTTGACGGGTTGAAGAACGATTACTGGAAAACTATTTTTGTCGGCAAGCAGCACTTCTTTAAGAAAAAGAAATAGAAATATTCCGTATAAAAAAATCTTATTTTTACAGTTGATAAAAAAGATAGGATTTTTATAATGGAACCTAAATGGCTTGAATGGGCTAAGGAATTGCAAGCACTGTCGCAGGACGGCTTGAACTATGTAGAAAATGTTTTTGATAAAGAAAGATACTCGAGGATAAGCGATATCGCCGCCGAGATGATGGCGCATAATTCCGATGCCGATCTGGATTATATAAAAAAATTATTCAACGGGCAGGAAGGGCATGCCACGCCCAAAGTTGATGTACGCGGGGTGGTGTTTAAAGAAAATAAAATCTTGCTTGTAAAAGAGAAATTAGACGGCGGCTGGACGGTACCGGGCGGCTGGGCTGACCCAAACGAAACACCATCGGAGTCGGTTGAAAGGGAAGTGTTTGAAGAATCCGGTTTCATAGTGAAAGCTAAAAAAATATTGGCTGTGTATGATAGAAAAAAACACGGGCATGTGCCGCCGCATCCGTTTCATGTGTATAAAATATTTTTCCTTTGCGAACTGACCGGCGGTGAAAAAACCTTAAGTATAGAAACAGACGGGGTTGAATTTTTTAAGGAAGATAAAATTCCCGAGCTTTCTAAAGCAAGAACAACCCCAAAACAAATTGCCAGAATGTACGAGCTGTTCAAGAACCATGAAAGCGCAACAGACTTTGATTAATTTATTCTTGTTCCTTTTTAGCGGGAGTAAATTCCATATACTTGTCGGGTGTTTTTAAAGGTATGAACCCGAACTTACTGTAAAGGTCTTGGGCGTCTGCCGTGGCAAGCATCCATTTTTTTATTCCGGATAATTCCGGGTAATTAAAAATTTCATGTAACAATTTTTTGCCTGCCCCCTGTCCTCTAAATTTTTCTATCACAAAAACATCGGCAAGGTACGCGAATATAGCGTAGTCGGTTATTACTCTAGCAAAGCCTATCTGCTTATCTTCTTTATATAATCCGAAGCACAAGGAATTCTTAATCGACTTTTCAACCACGCTTTGAGGCCTTCCTTTAGCCCAGTAAGTCTTTGAAAGGAAAGAACTGATTAAAGAAATATCAAGCATGGATTTATCGGTGCTTACAATAAATTTGGGTGCATCGCTTTCAGTCATATGGATATTGTTTTATTGTGAGGTTTTAAAAATAAATAATTTGCGTTTAAATATTAATAAAATATTTTTTTACAGGAAGACACAAAATTATTCCTTAAAGTACTTGGCCTTTGTTGGGATGTTAAAAATATCCGCATACTAATTATCCGACCCAGTTTTCTGCATAAGTTGATTTGAACTGGCTTGTTCCATTTTGCATTACAAGGTTATTAGCCTTAATACAAATTGTGGGCACATCGGCATAACGCATAACTTTATTTGCAACATTACCGGTTATAAGATGGGATAAACCCGTCCACCCGTGCGAAGCGATAACAATCAAATCAATATTTTCTTGATGAGAATATTGAATAATTTGCTCGTGCGGTTTTCCTGAGTGCAGAGCTTCAACAATATTAATTCCTTGCAAAGAAATTTTGCTAATAAATCTTCGCATTTCTTCTTCCGCATCAAGAAGTCGGGACTGGTTGTATCGTGTCTGGTAAAAGTCATCTTCGGAACGGTAATTTTGATGCGCCGGTTCAATTACGTGCATAACATGTAGGTTGGATTTGTTCTGTCGGGCTACATTGCAAGCGAACTCCAAAGCCTGGATTGAGTTATCGGAGAAATCCGTCGGCACCAAAATATTTTTGTAAACTTTCATTAGTGCCTCCTTTTTTATTAACCAAAGCCTTTAATGCATTGCTTAAACAATCAGGGCTGAAAGATGTTTTGTAATTTCATTTAAATCAAAAGGCTTATAAAAAATAGTATTAGTGTATCTACGAATATTGTTATCGAACTCTTTACTGTTTTGTTCGTAAACAAACGTTAATACAATGGGAATGTGCGAATTTTTTTCTCTAAGGTCACGGCAAAAATTTTCGACCTCTTTTGATGGATCGGTGTCTAAGATAATCATATCGAACTCAATTTTAAAGGCAACCATCCTCATCACTTCAAGACTGGTAGTGGTAGTAACGTTAAAATCGTTTTGCCAGTACATCAACAAGCTTAAACAAATATTAGAATCGGTACTATAAACAAGTATATTCTTCATTTTAGTTAAATGGAAATGAATAAAATTGAATCCGTTGCAAAAATGTATCAACTCTATTTGCGTGCCAGTTTTAGAGGGGGAAAAAAAATTTTGAGAAAGCTTGAATTTAAGAGATTTTCTATGATTTGCTAAACTCCGGGAAAGTATGTGTGTTGAAAAATAATATAACGCTTCCCGCTTCTGAAAAACATCTAAAATAGGATTATAAAAAATGAGAAATACAGATAGTAATTACCTTTTATATCCAGGCTTAGGCTTTAATATCCAGTTCTTTTAATTTCCTATACAGTGTAGATAAACCAACTTTCAGCACTTCGGCGGTTTTTTCTTTATCGAAGTTATTGTTTTCCAGAGCCTTATAAATATAATCTCGTTCAAATTTTCTAACCGAATCTTCGAGTGAGCCCATCTTAGAAAAATCCGTTACGCCGGTTCTGGAATTAAAGGCCTGAGGTAAGTCTTTCAAGGTTATAAATTCGTCTTTACAAAATATCACTGCTCTCTCAAGGATATTTTCAAGCTCGCGAATCTCACCTTTCCATTCGTAAGACATCAACGATCTCATTGCCTCCGGATCGATACCTTTAATATTCCTGTTCATTTCTTTTCTGTATTTATCTAGAAAGTGGTCGGCTAAAAGTGGAATATCTTCTTCGCGGTCCTTCAAAGAGGGGAGATGAATTTCAACTATATTCAATCTGTAATATAAATCTTCACGAAACCTGCCCCCGGCAATTTCTTCTTTAAGCTCGCGGTTTGTAGAAGCGATAAATCTTACGTTAACCGAAATTGATGCGGTGGAACCTACGGGAGTATATTCCTTTTCCTGCAAAACTCTTAATAATTTTACTTGAAGCTGAAGCGGGAGTTCGCTTATCTCATCAAGAAAAAGAGTTCCGCCGTCGGCAGCTTTTACCAAACCTTCCTTGTCTGAAATAGCGCCGGTAAAAGCGCCCCTTTTATGTCCGAACAATTCGCTTTCTATAAGATTTTCAGTAATGGTACCGCAGTTTACGGCAATAAGAGGTTTGTTTCTTCTTTTACTATTGTAATGAAGAGCCCTTGCCACAAGTTCTTTACCGGTGCCGCTTTTTCCGGTAATAAGAACCGTTGTATCTGTTTCGGCAACGGTTTGAATTATATCGTATATTTTTTTTATGGCGCTGCTTTTGCCAACAATATTTTCAAAATCAAAATTACGCTGCACTTCTTTTCGAAGCAGCCTGTTTTCCAGAAGTAAGTTTTTAACTTCGAACAATCTTTTTATTTTTATTAGAAGTTCATCAAACTCTACCGGCTTTAACAGATAGTCGCTTGCGCCTGTCCTGAGAGCGCAAATAGCCGTATCTAGAGAACCGAACGCAGTAATAATTATTACCGAGGTTTGAATATTTAATTTTTTAATTTCCTCAAGTAGTTCGATGCCTTTCATCTCAGGCATTTCAAGATCGGTTATTACAAGGTCGAAAGTTTCTTCCAGAAGTTTATTATATGCAACCAGTCCGTTCTCTGCTTCTTCAACATAATACCCTTCTTTTTTTAGAACGAAGGTTAGCGATTCCCGTATTATATCTTCATCGTCTACTACTAATATTCTTTCAGGCATTGTACTTCCTTTTATTTAAGGTTGGATTGGCAAAGTGATTGTAAACGTAGTGCCTTTTTTCATAGTGCTGGTAACTTTTATATCACCCTGAAAACTTTTAACTATACCGTAACTTACCCACAAACCAAGCCCGGTTCCTTTTCCTTCTTTTTTTGTTGTGTAAAATGGCTCAAACACTTTAGATAAATTTTCGTCCGATATACCTTTGCCGGTATCGGAAAATATTATTATAACATAATCTTCATTTATTTCGGACTTAATCGTAATCCTGTTTATTTTATACTTGTCTTCAAGTTCCGCAATTGCATCAACAGCGTTTAATAATATATTAACAAATATTTGCTGGATCTGGTCGGATATTAACGGAAGTAAAGGTATTTTTTCACTCAAATCCAGATCGAACAAAATATCTTTGGCTTTAGCTCCTACTTTTACTATTTCTACAGCTTCGGCAATGTTTTGGTTTATATCCGTTAATTGAAGCTCGTAATTTGACGGCCTTGAAAAATCGACAAGGTCTCTAATAATTTTAGATATTCTTGTAACTTGCTTTTTTATTAGTTCCAATTTTTCTTTTGCAAACTCATCTGAAGTAGAACGCTGTACAACTTGTACAAGCGCAGAGATAGATGCCAGCGGGTTACCGACTTCATGAGCAACTCCCGCCGCAAGTGTGCCTATACTTTCCATTTTTTGCGTATGGATAAGTTGTTTCTCTAGCAATTTCTTTTCAGATAAATCCCTGTGTATTCCAAAGAACCCGGTTACTCTTCCTTCATGATCCAGGATCGGTGAAATTAAGAGCTGTGTATAAAAAGGCTCGTTGTTCTTTCTTTTATTTTCAACTTCGCCTACCCATACCTTGCCGCTTATAATCGTATTCCACATCTTCGACCAGAATTTTTTTGAATGTTTGCCGCTGCTAAAAACGCTGGGATTTTTTCCGATTAATTCTTCTTTACTGTACCCGCTAGATTCCACAAAAGCAGGGTTAACATAAACCATCTTACCTTGTAAATCCGTAATCTGAACCGGGTTCACGGTATTTTGAGCAACATAATAAAACCGCATCAGCTCAATTTCTTTTAAGCGCTGGTCGGTAATATCTTTTGCAATAATAAAACAATCTTTTTGATTTGCATTCTTCTCGTTAAAGGAATACGGGGCATACAGCAAATTCACATCAAAAACTTTACCGCCTGCTTTGAATTTTGTATATATGTTATCGCTCTTGGATTCTTCAATACAATTCGTAAAAGCAAGCTTGGTTTTTGTAATAAAAGAAGGTTCCACAATGTCAAAGAAACTTTGTCCAATAAGATTACCGGGAGTAACTTTTAAGATATTATAAACAACTTTATTTAAAGATAGAATCTCTCCGCTAACCGAAACTACAAAACACATATCCTGGAAGCTCTCAAACAGATCGAAATCGAATTTGTACTTTTTAGTCATTTAATTTTCTTTGCCGTTTTTTTCAGGTTTATTCGAAAAATCACATACAAAGATAACTAAACAAACATTCTAAAGTAAAACAGGGTGTTGTTTTTATAGTTTCAAATTTGTTATGCATATATAAAATAATGCCAGAAAATTCATATCTGTGTGAAGAAAATTTTTACAATGCATGTGATTAAAATGCGATTTATTAAAGATTTTTATATTTATTTATGGTTTTATATTTTTTTAGCTTCTCACTAATGAGAAGCAATTTTGATCACTTCCAAGCCCTGAGAAAAAATTTAAGTGCCTATATATTAAATTTATATTGGAATATGGCTAAAACAATGCGTATTGGCGTTATTATTTCCTCCGCAAATATTTGGAATGAAGATTGTATATAATCAATTGAACAGGCGCGGAACACGAACTGTTCAGTTTAATAAATGTTTGATTCGTTTGAAGTAGAAGGGAACTTTTTGCAAACTAAAGCAATTTAGGCTAAAATAAAAGTTTAATTTTTAAGCTAAACTTTTATTCTAATCTACTAGTAATGATTAAAAATATTGCCTCTCTTCTTTAAGCCCACCTTGGGGCGTGGTGAATGTTGATCCGCAAGTAGAACACCATGCCTCAAATATTTTATCCGCAGATTCAATATCCTAAACTGATCAATAATTAGCAATTGGAAAATAACCATCAGTCATGTTGTGTGATCAATGTCATGCAACCCGGTCCATTTCAGGTTATTTAACTTAAAAACTTACTAATAACTTTATTTAATTGGTCAAATTCAATTAAAAATGCATCATGCCCGTATATGGATTTTATTTCGGCGTATTGAGAATTAGGTATTAAAGAAGCGATTTCAATTTGTTCATTCACCGGGTAAAGGACATCGGAATCAATGCCGATATTTAGTGATTTCGCTTTTATACTGCCGAGAGCATCCTTTAATGTGCCTCTTCCTTCAGCTACATCATGAAGATCCATAGCTTTTGTAATATATAAGTAAGTGTTAGCGTCAAAACGGTCGACGAGCTTGGTGCCCTGGTACTCTAAATAATTTTCAACCTGGAATAAGCTTTCCCGGCTAAACCGGTCACCAACATTCTTTACTTTTTCTCTTCCGAATTTCTTATTAAAAGAGACTTCGCTTCGATAGCTAATCATTGCAATTTTTCTGGCGAGACTTAGCCCGTTTTGGGGTTGTGTTAAGTATTTGCCGTGCTTCCAATCGGAATCATTTGTTATTGCGTTTCTTGCAGTTTCATTTAATGCAATTGCCCACGGCGAATGTTTTGATGCCGTAGCTATGGGAATAATCCGCTTAACAATTTCAGGATACATAATTGCCCATTCCAGTACCTGCATTCCACCTAAAGAACCTCCGGCAACCGCAGCCAACTGGTTTACACCAAGGAATTTTATTAATTCAAATTGAACTTTAACCATGTCCCTTACTGTATATACGGGGAAATCAATTCCGTATTTAATTCCGGTTGCAGGGTTAATGCTTGCAGGGCCAGTTGAACCATAGCATCCGCCCAAAAAGTTTGGGCAGATGACGAAGTATTTTTCCGTATCAAAAGTTTTCCCTGGGCCAATTAAATTATCCCACCAACCGGTTCTGCCTAAAGACATTTGGTTGTACTTATATAGGAAATCGTATCCTTTGGAATCTTCCAGTTCTTCATTGGTTACAATACCGGCAGCGTGTGCATTGCCGGTTAAAGCATGGCAAACCAGAATTGCATTTGTTCCATCATGGTTTAATTGCCCGTAAGTTTGATAAGCAACCGAAACGTTATCCAGTTGTTGTCCGGATTCTAGTTCCAGTGGTCTATTCTTATCGAAGAACAGATTAAATTTTGTTTCTGCGGTTAACTGTAAAGGTTCTTTCAAGGTAAAACTCATTTTGATGTCTTTTAATTTTTAATTCTTTATTACTTCTGCTTCTTCGATTATTTCCGAAGCAACAATTTTTACTGTTCCTGTAACATTAATCTTTCTTGTTAAAGTATCCAGAACAGGGCAATGTTTTTCAACGTTTTCAATTAATTTTTGAACATCGTTTATATCGGAAGAACTTTTTATCTCGGTTTCATAAGAGATATTCTGGAAGCCGGCCGTAATATTTTCATCAAGCCCGAATAATCCGTTTAAGTTCAAATCTCCCTTAACTTTTACTTTTACCGTGTCCAGTTGAATGCCGTACACCGATGCATAGGCACTGTATAGAATTTCCTGGCATGTACCGAGAGCGGCCAAAACCAATTCAACGGGGTTAGGGGCTGAATCAGTACCGCCAAGCACTTCCGGTTCGTCAATGTTAAATGAAAATTGTCTTACCCTAGCCTGGCATTTTACTCCTTCAATTAATTGTGTATCGCTTTTAAATTGTACTTTTGCTTTTTCCGGGTTTCCCTGGATAGTGCTTATTGTATTTAGTAAAGTATTTTTTAATCCTGAATTTGCCATTAGTAAGTTCTCCGAAAAATATAAAAGAAAAATTTATTATTTGTATTTGCCCTCAACTGTAAAAACTCCCTCCTCAATGAAGAGGGAGCTTTTTTAGTTTATACAGTTGCCGCCGTTTTTACCGCAGCATTAATCGCCTCATCAAAGTCTTCGATAATATCATCAATATGTTCCAAACCGACCGATACCCTTATTTGTTCAGGCAACACGCCGGCGTCTTTTTGTTCAGCGTCGGAAAGCTGTTGATGCGTGGTTGACGCCGGATGAATTACCAAGGTTTTGGCATCGCCAACATTTGCAAGAAGACTGGCAAGCTTAACATTGTTTACAAATGCTTTGCCTGCATCTATTCCGCCTTTAATACCGAAAGAAAGCATAGAACCAAATAATCCGTTTCGCAAATATTTCTTTGCTATGGAATGGTAAGGATGTTTTTCCAAACCCGGGTACCAAACCCATTCAACGTTCGGATTTTTTTCGAGCCACTTGGCCAAAGCTAAACCATTTTGAGCATGTCTTTCAATTCTTAGTGAGAGAGTTTCCAAACCCTGTAAAAGTAGAAATGCATTAAAAGGGCTCAATGCCGGGCCGATATCGCGTAAGCCTTCTACCCTTGCGCGTATGATAAACGCAATATTCCCGAATTGTGAACCTTTCCCGAATACTTCATTAAATTTTAATCCATGGTATCCAGGAGAAGGCTCGGTAAAAATAGGGAAGTTGCCGTTACCCCAATCGAAAT
>DAIERC010000435.1 GCA_027347125.1 Ignavibacteriales bacterium | reverse complement strand
TTAAGATGTCATTTAGCGAGGGCGATCCGCTTGAAACATCAAAAGTGAAATTGAATTTTACTGCATATATTGGGCAAATAATTTTACTAATATTGTTAGCGACTTTAGGCACCAACATGCCGGATATGGTTTTAACTTTTATAAAAAACGCCGCCGGTTTTTTTAATTAGGAAGGAAATTATTTTTGAGCTGGGCTGAAATAAAAAATCTTCAATCAATTCCATTAAATGAAATTCCTTGTTTTGCTTTTGGCAAACTAAGGGAGCAATTGCTTGAAAAGATTTCGAAAGGAAATAGACTGGTTCAATTCTTCGGACACAGGGAAGAGAACAAGGTTATTCTTTATGCTATTTTAGCGGATGATGAGCGATCAAAATTGTTTATCGCTTCATCGGAATTTCAAACCGGCGATTCATACCAATCGTTAACGCCAGAAGCAAAATCATTTCATCTTTTTGAACGCGAATTTTTTGAGCAATTCGGAATACGACCGGAGGGGCATCCGTGGCTTAAGCCGGTACGTAAAGGTATTGCAGGTATTTCATTTGAAGAAACGCCTTACGAATTTTTTAAGATGGAAGGTGAAGAAGTTCATGAAGTGGGAGTAGGGCCAATACATGCTGGAGTTATTGAACCGGGTCATTTCAGGTTTTCGTGCCATGGAGAACAGATTTATCATCTTGAAATTGAGTTAGGATTTCAACACCGCGGTGTGGAAGAATTATTTCTTCAAAATAAAAGTAAGCCGATCTATCTTTTAAAACTTGCGGAATCAATTGCCGGCGATACGGTTATCGGTCATGCAGGCACATTTGTGCGCGCAATGGAATCATTAAGCGGAATTAATGTATCACGCAGAGCAATGATAATACGAACAATTTCACTGGAACTTGAACGGATCGGAATACATCTCGGCGATTTATCTGCTTTATCCGGCGATGTTGCTTATTCAACCGGCAACGCGGTTTTCGGGGCGATGAGGACAAAAATAATTAATACCACAATGGCCGTTTGCGGAAGCAGGTTCGGGCGCGGTTTAATTGCCGTGGGCGGAGTAAATTATGATATATCGAGTGATCTAGCAGCAAAAATTCTTCAGGAAATTGATATACTGGAAAATGATATTGAATTGGCATGTGAGGTATTATTTTCTTCCGCATCAGTTTTGGCAAGGTTTGAAAAAACCGGAGTGGTAACAAAAGAAACTGCAAAAGAAATCGGGCTTGTCGGTTTGGCTGCTAGAGCCAGCGGGCTGGCTTTAGATATACGTTCGGATCATCCTTACGGCGGATTTTCACTTTTCCCTGTTTACAAATTAACTTTAAATACAGGCGATGTGTTTGCGCGCGCTTATATGCGATATGTTGAAATTAAACAGTCGATAAAAATTATAAAAGAGCAATTGGATTCGCTTGGCGAAGGCGAGATACTAAGGCCGGTTAAAAATCTTCAGCCCGGTCAATTAGTTATTTCATTAGCCGAGGGATGGCGCGGCGAAATTGCTCATGTTGCAATAACGGGTACCGACGGCCAGCTTAAAAAATACAAAATAAAAGATCCGTCTTTTAATAACTGGCTGGCTCTGGCGTTAGCGGTAAGGAACAACGGAATTTCCGATTTCCCGCTGATAAATAAAAGTTATAATCTTTCTTACTGCGGATTTGATTTATAAAATATACCGGATAAAGAAATGCTGGATTTATTAAAACTTAGGTTAAGACACGGATATCAAGCAATACCTGATATACGAAAAGCAAAGTTAATACCAACCTTCCGCGGGTTTCCGGTAATTAAGGAAAACAAATGCGAAGATGATTGTACAAAGTGTAAAGAGATTTGCCCGGCAAACGCTATAGGATTAAACCCGTTGTCAATTGATCTCGGCAAATGCACGTTTTGCGGTGAATGCGAGAAAGCTTGCTCAGGCGGCGCTATTAAATTTACCGCGCAATACCGTTTGGGCAGTACGAAGAGAGAAACGTTGGTTATTAAATCCGGCAAAGTTTTTGAAGATTACGATAGGGAAGCAATAGAAGCCAAAAAAGAAATATATAAAATATTCGGACGCTCATTAAAATTCAGACAGGTTTCTGCAGGCGGGTGCAACGGATGTGAAATGGAATTGGCCGCAACTACAAATGTAAATTTTGATATGGGAAGATTCGGAATTGATTTTGTAGCTTCGCCAAGACACGCCGACGGAATTGTAATTACAGGACCAATTACAAACAATATGGCTCCCGCGTTAAAAGATGCTTATGAAAGCATAAGCGATCCGCGTATTATCATTGCCGTTGGCTCCTGCGCCATAAGCGGCGGGTTGTTTCAAGAATCAAATAAAACCAACAGAAATTTTCTAAACGAAGTGCCAATCGATTTATACATCCCCGGTTGCGCTCCTCATCCCTTAACATTTATTCACGCCGTGCTGGACCTTTTAGGCAAAAAATAAAAATTCATAATTAAGAATTAAAATTTTTCTATTGAAGCAGGTGGTATTTCATACTATTTTCATATTAATAATTTATATTTATTAAAACTAAATTAATATGCGAATACTTTTAATTGAAGACGATAAAAAAATAACTGCTGCGCTCAATCGCGGATTGAAATCAGAAGG
>DAIERC010000026.1 GCA_027347125.1 Ignavibacteriales bacterium | reverse complement strand
ATGACTCTTATTTATTCTTAGAAAATATTTATTGCCGTACCTTTTTAGCTGAGTGTTATGCCTTGGCTTAATTAGCTTAATAAGTTCTGCTTCCATAAGCAGAGCAGTAAGCTCTGAGTTGGTTATTTCAATTTTTAGTCTTGAAGCGCTCGTAACAATTTTCTTGGCTTTCCTTGGTGAGTTAAGCATGAAGTATGATCGAAGCCTGTTCTTAAGCGATTTTGCTTTGCCGATATAGACAATTTCATCTTTTGAATTTAGGAAATAATAAATGCCAGGCGCGGCGGGAAGAACAGACGCGTCTTCAGCTAATTTCTTTTTTATCTTTTTTTCAGCGGCTAAAACTTTTGGCCCGGATTGAAAATCGATAAGCTGGTTAACGCCGGTAATGTTATGGTTCTTTTTTAATTCATTGATTATCTTTATAAGCACTCTGGCCGTTGTTTCGGCGTCGCCTAGCGCCCTGTGTTCGCTTGAGTTATGCAGATTTAAATGCCTGCACACAGAGCCCAGAGATTTGCTCTTAAGGTTTGGATACAAGCGGCGCGATAATTTTAATGTACATAACCCGGGATTTGTATAAAGCTCCCTGCCGCAGTACCTGAATTCTTTTCTTAAGAAACTGCTGTCGAACGGGTAATTATGTGCGGTTAAAACTGTACCGGAAATAAAATTTAAAATATCATCGGCAATATCATCAAAGAAAGGAGCGTCATAAACATCTTCTGTCGATATTCCCGTAAGCTGGGTAATGTAGTACGGAATTTCCTTACCGGGATTAATAAGCGATTGATATTTATCAGTTATTTTAAGGTTAGAAATTTTTACAAGACCTATTTCTATTATACCGTTGTAGCTTGGCGATAAACCAGTTGTCTCAACGTCGACAATGCAAAATTCAGCTTCATCAATATTTAAATTTAATAGTTCTCTGTTCGGCATGTGCAAATCTATTATTAAAAAAAAATACAGTCAACCTGTGTTCAGTTACAGGTAATCAACCTTGTTATCATCATTCCGTCATGTAATTTTACACCGCTCGTCTTTTTAATCATGCTTTCTTTTGTATGATGTTCTTCATAATAACTTATCATATAGTCTCAATTTCTTTTAATTTACTTCTAATTTAGATATATTAAACGCTCAATTTAGGAAATATATGGCTTCATTAAATTTATTGTTCATTGGAGATATTGTCGGGAAACCCGGTATGGACCTTGTTCAAGCGTGGCTGCCAAGCCTAATGCAAAAGTACAAGGCTGACCTGGTTGTTGTTAACGGAGAAAATTCATCAGACGGTAAAGGCTGTACCGAAAAAGAAGGTAAAATACTTTTCGATTTGGGCGTGCACGTTATTACCGGCGGAAATCATACATGGGATAAACATCAGTCGCAGGAGTACATCAAAAAAGAGCCGCGTGCTTTAAGACCGCTAAACTATCCTAAAGGCACTTACGGCAATGGATATTATATTGCCGAAACAAAAAAGGGCAAAGTTGCGGTTATTAACCTGCAGGGCAGAACTTTTATGGCTGATATCGATTGCCCCTTTAGAAGCGCCGATTGGGTGCTTTCCAAAATTAAAAGCGAAACAAATATTATCTTTATAGATTTTCACGCGGAGGCAACAGCGGAGAAAATTGCACTAGTTAGTTATCTTGACGGAAAAATAAGTGCAATGGTTGGTACGCATACTCATATGCAAACTGCCGATGAACGAATATTTCCGCAAGGAACCGGCTACATAACAGATGCCGGAATGACCGGCCCTTACGATTCGGTAATTGGCATGAAAACATTAGCGGCTATAAACAGGTTTATTTATCAAACTCCGCAAAAGTATGAAACCGCTGAGGGCGACGCTCATTTAAGCGGAATTTATTTTAGGATTGATACCGAAACCGGGAAAACTGTTGAACTGGAAAGAATAGTATTTCCGGAGTTTATTAGAAAAGTGGATTAGAAAACTATGCAGAATTTCCCATTACCACGGATAGACACCGATGATAAATTCCGGGAACTTTTGCTGCCGTACTGCCGGTTTAATTACGGCGATATCTGGAAAGATCCCGAAGGGAAGCATAAAATAGGATGCCTGGACGCTGCGGATTTTTCTTCCATAAAAACTTTACTTGAAAATGAAAAAGCAGTATTAGCAATTCAAGATCCTCCGTACAACTTTGTAGCTTTTGAAGAAAGAGACGTTAACGCTTTCGTTGAGTGGAGCAAGTTTTGGATACAGAACAGTTTTGACGTTCTTGACGATAATTCATCTTTATATATCTGGCTCGGCGCCGATCAGAACAACCATTTTCAGCCGTTCGCCGAATTTATTGTGATGATGAAAAATTCCGGCTTTGCTTCAAGAAGTTTTATTACGATGAGGAACCAGCGTGGATACGGCACCCAGAAAAATTGGATGTCTGTGCGTCAGGAACTTTTGTATTATGTAAAAGGCCAGCCTGATTTTAATGTGAATGCCGAATATACCGATATACCCAAAATTCTTAGGGGTTATTACAAAGTTGTTAACGGAAAAGAGACCGAGAATCTGGAGAGAAGTAAATCCGAGTTTATAAGAGCCGGAAATGTTTGGGTTGATATACAGCAGGTGTTTTACAGAATGGAAGAAAATGTAAACGGCTGTTATGCACAAAAACCTTTGAAATCCATCGACCGGATAATTAACGCAAGCAGCAAACCGAATGAAATAGTTCTCGATTTTTTTTCGCATTCCGGA
>DAIERC010000214.1 GCA_027347125.1 Ignavibacteriales bacterium | reverse complement strand
TTTTTTGTTGTTCTGAAAATTGACCTCTTCATTATTACTGAAAACGGCTTCCGATATGTGTACAGCGTTCATCATAAAAAAGGTTCAAAAATTTCCTCAAAAAATATAAAAGTCTTGTTACATTATTAAACAGCCTCGGCTAATCAACAGGAACTACTTCAGCTGATTCCCGGTTATGCAACACAATTAAATAAAATCCCAGTACGGTCAACAGCGCCAGCCTTTCGGCGGAACATTTTGGAAATTCAATTTTAACTGTGGCTTGAGTTTTAAAAAGATCCGAAAAGCGTGAAGTTGAAGTACCGGGTGAAAAATCAACAACGGCTCTTTGTGTTGAATCGTAGAAAGCCCAATGAGTTTGCCACGCGTTTACCGGCTTCCAGTTGAATGTCGCTTTGTCGGTAAATGTAACATGCCCGCCGCCCAAATATTTCGGGTAATATATTGCCGAGTCAACATCGGCATTAGATTCTCTCACAGTAACTTTGGGATCAAGAAATCCGACTCTTTTAAGTGTCCATTTTCCGTTTAGAATTTCGGCGGTTGCCATAGTACCTAAAGCGGTTCTAAACATAAGCGAAGCGAAAATATCTTTCTCGTTGCGAAGTTCGTATGAATTATTAAAGACCTCAGTTTCAACCCATTCCAAAAAACTTCCATGAGTTTCCGTCAATAATTTCATAAAGTCTTGATCCTTTCAGAACGTTTTATAAAAAACTTCAGTTAAATAATTATATGCTCTTATTACTTTCAGGCTGTTCGTGAGTAAGGCAATGTAACGTACCTAGTCCCCAAACAAGATCCACGGCGTGAATGCCGGCAACCGGCCTGTCGGTTATAAGCTCGCCTATTATTCCGAGAGCCGTTTTATCATTTGGATCGTTAAATGTTGGTACGATAACGCACGAATTATTTATATAAAAATTAGCATAACTTGCCGGAAGGCGCTGGCCTTTAAAAATTACCGGTTCGGGCATTGGTAAAAATATTGTTTCGGGCTTCGTTCCGTCTTCAAGCCTGAAATCTTGAAGACGTTCTCTATTCTCGTTAAGAGGCATATAATTATCATCGTCCTTATTATTTTCCTGAACAAGAATGAGTGTATTTCCGTTTACAAAACGACAAAGGTCATCTACATGGCCGTGTGTATCGTCGCCGGCAATTCCTTTGCCTAGCCAAAGAACGTTAGTAACCCCGATATAATTTTTAAATACTTGTTCGTAATCAGCTTTTGTAAACCCGGGATTTCTAACCTGAGTTTTTTCATCCATCAAACATTCTTCAGTAGTAATTAAGGTCCCTTTACCGTTAATATCTACCGACCCGCCTTCAAGCACTACATGACGGCCCTTGTGTTCAGCCGTTATATGTTTGATGCCAAGTTTTTCCGAAATAAATTTAGGAAGCTTTTCATCCTTCTTGTAATTTTTATATTTAGCCCATCCGTTAAAACGAAAATCAACTACCGCAACTTCATCATTATTCATTACAAATGAAGGGCACGCGTCTCTCATCCATCCTCTATCAGTTTTAAGACGGAAAAAATCCACATTTGACAATTGCACGTTTGCAGAATTCAAAACAAATTTTGCTTTTCTTTCATGCTCTTTAGATTCAACCAGAATTCTTACTTTTTCACCGGGAGAAATTTTTTTAACTATTTCGGCGTAGACCCAGGGAATTGGAGTAAACTTCCCTGGCCAATCTTCTTTATTGTGCGGCCATCCGAGCCATGTAGCTTCGTGCTTTTCCCATTCGGCAGGCATTATAAAATTTTTTGGTACTTTACTCATAAAACTGATATTAAAACTATTTTTTTGATGTTTCGTATTTTATGCTTGAATTAATTATTCAAGAAATCTTTTGGTGATATCACCGTATGCATCTATCCTTCGGTCCCTTAAGAAAGGCCAGTTACGCCTAATATATTCGATCCTGTCCAGATCAACTTCGGCAATTAAAATTTCTTCTTTATCGGCCGAGGCTTGTGCAATTACAACTCCTTGCGGATCTGCAATAAACGACTGCCCCCAGAATTCTATACCGGGAGAATC
>DAIERC010000403.1 GCA_027347125.1 Ignavibacteriales bacterium | reverse complement strand
ACACCTCGTTAATATTCCGGTATGAAGCAACGCCTATGCCGATAATCAGTATAAGGATAAAAACCAAACCGGTTTTTACAGTTTTTATTTCGCTAAAAAAGGTCATTAAAGAAAAACAACTTTAAAAAATTTTATTCGATGAAATAAAATAATTTTTTCGTTTATTAATTAATGTGATCTTAAAATTTTAAGGGCATAAAGCACGTCTTAGAATGATCACCCAAATTTATAATTAATTCCAGTTTCCTAGGCAAATGCCTCAATGAGAGTCCGGACAGAAATAAAACTGTTTCATCAGAATATAAAACAAGAAATACAACGGGAAACTATGATTAAATTTATTTAAATATCAAGAAAGGAGATATTAAAATTTAAAAATTACAATAAATTATTTGTTAAAATCTAAGATTTAAAAGTGAATAACTTATATATCACATAGAATTTTTTTTAGTTGCCTTGAACACAAAAAAGTAATAATTTAGCCCGCGAAATTTTGATGATAGCCTTCATTAGAATTATTGGGAAACATTAAGTTTTATCAAGTCAGTAAACTTCATAAATGCAGTTATTAATGTTTTTATATTCAAATCAAACTCATATTATTAAATTGTTAAGTGTTAAGCGGCATCTTGGAATTAACTTTTTAAGAGCGGATATTTGAAGCCAAATTTTTCAAATATAGGAATCATCATTCATCCCAATTTAATCAACAAATTATTAATCACCTCAAATATAATTTCAAGGAGAAAGTATGAAATTATCCTTTACTAAGATTCTTTTCCTTGCGATTGCAGCAATGTTATTCATTACAGTTTCGGGCACTGTATATGCACAGGGAGTAACTTCAGCCTCAATCAATGGTACTGTTACAGACGCTAACGGCGAGCCGTTACCCTCGGCAACTGTCGTCGCAGTGCACGTACCTTCGGGAACTCAATACGGAATAACCACCAGAAATAACGGTAAATTTAACTTACTCGGTTTAAGAGTGGGCGGGCCTTATACCGTTACTGTTTCTTATGTAGGTTATGAAACTCAAAAGAAAGAAGACATCTATTTAACTTTAGGCCAAAATCTAACTCTGAATTTCAAAATGAACACCTCCGCAGTAAAACTTTCCGAGGTTACTATTGTAGGCCAGAGGAATGCAATTATAAGCAGCGATAGAACGGGTGCTTTTCAGAATGTAACGGCACAACAGATGCAGGAAATTCCCACCATCAGCCGTTCGTTCCAAAGCTTTGCTAAATTATCCCCGCTTGTTAGCGGCGTTAACTCTCAAATAGCTGGCAGAAACAACAGGTATAACAACATTCAAATTGACGGAACCCAGTATAACGATTTATTCGGTCTGGGCTCTACAGGAACACCCGGCGGTCAAACCGGAGCCAACCCGATCAGCATGGACGCAATAGATGAGTTCCAGGTTGTTATTGCACCTTACGACGTAAGATACGGCGGATTTACCGGCGGCGGTATTAACGCTATTACCCGCAGCGGTACCAACGTATTTAAAGGCTCTGTTTACGGATATGGAAGGAACCAGAATCTTGTAGGACTAAGCCCGGGCAACAACCAAACTAAATACGCGAACTTTACCGATAACCAGTACGGCTTTCGTTTAGGCGGACCAATAGCTCAGGATAAACTTTTCTTTTTTACAAACGTTGAACTGACTAACCACACCGTGCCTTTGGCAAATGCTGCTATTACACAGGGCTCAGGTGCGGCTGCCGCCAATGCAGATACACTGAGAAATATTTTAGCTTCCAAAGGTTTCAACGCCGGTAGCTTTAACAGCTTCGACGTTAGCCAGCCGAGTACTAAATTTTTCCTTCGCTTCGATTACAACATTTCTGAAAATAATAAATTAACTATCAGAAACAACTTTGTTCACTCTTACCAGGATAACCTGAACGCCAGAACAAGTACTAATTCGTTAAGTTTCGATTCGTACAACTACAGAATAACCAACAATACCAACTCAACGGTCTTACAGTTGAATTCAACTCTCGGCAACACCATGTCTAACGAACTGACTTTGGGCTACACAATGATACGCGATAACCGCGGACCAACAGGCCAATCCCTGCCCGAAGTTGATGTTGTTCTGCCGGGCGGGTTTACATACTACGCCGGAACGGACAGATACTCCTCTGCCAACAGCCTGGACCAGAACGTCTTTGAGTTTACAGACAACTTTACCTATTTAACCGGCAATCATGTATTCACTTTCGGAACACACAACGAGTTCTTCAACTTTAAGAATTTGTTTATCCGTTCGTTCTGGGGCTATTACCAGTATAAGGTAAATTATATTTCACAGCTGGATTTTAACAACCCCAGCTACTACCAGAAGGTTTACTCCAGAACTTCAGACTCCCAGCCGGCTGCATCTTTCGGCGTAAATCAAATCGGCTTTTATGCTCAGGATGATTGGTCGATTGCACCTAACGTAAAACTTACTTACGGCTTAAGAGTAGATATTCCTTTTTATCCTACCAAGCCGGATTTTAACGACTCGGTTTCTTATTACTTCCCGGGTTACAGTACTTCCAATGTACCGAACGGCAATGCGATGTGGTCTCCTCGTATAGGATTCAACTGGGATGTTAACGGAGATCATACTACACAGGTAAGAGGCGGTATCGGTGCTTTTGCAGGCCGCGTTCCTTACGTCTGGATGTCTAACAACTACGGCAATACAGGTACTCTTATAGCCGAAGTTGACGGCGGCCCCGGAACCCCTTTCTCTGCCGACCCGAACAACCAGCCGGGCTTAGGAGCCCCAGGCACAGGCAAGCCTTTGGTAAGATCGGAGATCGATCTTGTTGACCCTAAACTTAAAATGCCGCAGGTATTAAGATTTGATGTAGCTGTAGATCATCAACTGCCTTACAGTATGACCGGTACCGTCGAAGCTCAGTACTCAAAAACTTTATACGATATGCTTTATACCGAAGTTAACTTAAATCCGCAGGTTGGTACATTACCGGACGGCAGACCTGTATTTGGTTACACTAACAGCGGCAACAATAATTTCTACGGCATTTATTATCTTACAAACACTACTCAAGGCTATCAGTACGATCTAAGCGTTCAAATTCAAAGGAACGTAATGAGAGGCATATCCGGTAACGTCGGTTATAACTTCCAGAGGTCTTTAGACCAAAACGGAGTATTGTCTTCTCAGGCTCAATCACAAATGAGATACAATCCTATTTCCGGCAATCCTAACGATCCGGCTGTAACAACATCCGACTTTGAAATTAGGAACAGAATTTTTGCTTCTCTTACTTATACACATGAATTCTTTAAAGACTCTCCTACCAGTATATCCATTTTCTATAATGGTCAGTCGGGTACGCCGTTCTCATTCTGTGTATACGGCGATTTGAACCACGACGGCTTTGACGGCAACGATCTTTTCTATATTCCAAAGAACGATGCCGACATTGAACTCGGTACGGTTTCCAAAACAGGTGTTTATACCAAAGCACCGCAAAGCACCTACGATGCATTGGAAGCGATGATCAACAGTAACGATTACCTCTCCTCCCACAGAGGTCAGATTGCCGAAAGAAACGGCGCAAACTATCCGTGGAGAAACGAACTCGATCTGAGAGTCGCACAGGATATTCCGGCATTCGGTGCAACACGTCATTTCCAGATTAACCTGGATATTTTGAACGTCCTTAACTTAATTAACAGCAAGTGGGGATGGGACGTAAGCGGCGGCTACAACAATAACACTATCGTTTCGTATCAAGGTATGGATAGCGCTACCGGGCATCCGGTATTCGGATATAGCCCGAGCTACAAGCCTTGGAACTATAACGATCTTACTTCCCGCTGGACTATGCAGCTGGGACTGCGTTATACTTTCTAATAAACAACAGACTCTTAATCGAAAGCCTTTAGTAAAACCTAAAGGCTTTCTTTTTTTAAATATGATCTGAACCGGTGCAAAATTCATCGGCAGAAATTTTCTTCCACTCATTTCAATATAAGGATGAAGCAGACAAGTTGAGGATTAGCACCATGATATTGCCGCTTAAATCTTTGTCACATTGTGATCCCTTCGGGATTTTTTATGTCAAGATATTTTAAGTGTCTTCAATTTTTAATTTTTCATTTTTAATTTTGAATTGCGGTTTACCGCGCTATGACGTACAGAATCGTTTTAATAAGTCTAATAATTTTTTTAATAATAGCTCTGGCGGTTTACTACTACGTTTTCAACATTT
>DAIERC010000371.1 GCA_027347125.1 Ignavibacteriales bacterium | reverse complement strand
CCTAGAGCTGTTTGCGCCGCCATAAATATTGCTTCTTCGGAATGAAAGCCAATCTCTATTCCCCCTTGAGACGCCGCTCTGATTGCTCTTAGGAAGAAAGCAATTCCGCATGCGCACAATGCTGTTGCCGGAACAATTAATTCTTCTTCAATAATCAAAGTTTTGCCTACCGAACCGAATATTTCTTCCGCAATTTTTATAGCTCCATTGGTTTTTATATCCGATGCAATGCACGTCATTGATTCTTTAATTGCAATAGCCGTGTTAGGCATTGCTCTTACAACCGGAATATTTTGCCCGATTACTTTTTTAATTACTTTTATACTTACGCTGGAAACTACAGAAATTATAATATGCTTTTTCTCATTGATTACTGGAGTAATTTCAACGAGCAATTCGTCTAGTTGCTTGGGTTGCACGGCAACTATAATGATATCCGAATCCTTTACCGCAGCAAGATTATTTGATGTAATTTTAAAACCTTTCGTACCTAGCTCTCTGATGGAATCGATTTTTCTTTTTGTAATATAAATTTGCTTGGCAGGGAAGAGCTTTGAGCTTACTAATCCGTTTGCTATTGCCAGACCTATATTTCCCCCTCCTAATATTGCTACTTTCTTTTTTGAATCCATTTTCTCTTCCTATAAAAATTAATTAATAGCTAATTATTATTTGCTGTCTCAAGAAGAAATTTTTTCAACTTGCCGTATTCGCTTGATATTTTTACCGAATGTTTTTCTTTCTTCATGCAGCCTGCAAGGCGATCAGGGAGTTCTATTTCTTTATTTATTATGCCAGATACTACATCGGCAAACTTTGCCGGGTGCGCGGTTTCCAGTATAACTCCATTATACTTTTCGATTTTATTTTTTCCCAAATACCTCTGCAGCGCAAGATAACCGACGGCTCCGTGCGGATCTATCATGTATCCGAACTTATCGTGTACTTCGCGTATTGCTTCTCTAGTCTCTTCATCGGAAAAACTTTCGCCGTAAATATTTTCTTTTATTATAGCATAATCGTTTTCGTATAATGCCTGAATTCTTGCAAAGTTACTTGGATTACCTACATCCATTGCGTTGGATAAAGTTTTTATCGATGGTTTAGCTTCATATTTCCCGGTTTCCAAATATTTAGGAAACACATCATTAGTGTTTGTTGCCGCAATATATTTCTTAACCGGAAGCCCCATTTCTTTAGCGAAAAGTCCCGCGGTTAAATTACCGAAATTTCCGCTGGGAACAGAAATAATTAATGGAAGCGACTTATCTTTTGTCTGGGCGTAAGCTCTAAAATAATAAAACGATTGAGGCAACAGCCTGCCGATGTTAATTGAATTAGCTGATGAAAGCATCATTTTACCGGCTAAATCTTTATCAGGAAAAGCTTGTTTAACAAGCCTCTGGCAGTCGTCAAACGTTCCTTCCACTTCAAGAGCCGTAACGTTATGGCCGAGCGTTGTTAACTGTTGTTCTTGAATTTTGCTTACTTTATTGCTAGGATAAAGAAGTACAACCTTAATACCGTCAACTTTGTAAAAGCCGTTTGCAACCGCGCTGCCGGTGTCTCCCGAGGTTGCAACAAGAATTGTAATTTCTTTTTTCGATTCACGGTTAACGTAAGACATCATATTTGCCATAAATCTTGCACCGAAATCTTTGAATGCCAAAGTAGGTCCGTGAAATAATTCGAGTATTCCCAAATTAGCGTTAAGGCTAACAAGCGGCGAATCAAAATTCATCGCAGAATTAATTATCTTCTCCAAATCTTCAGCCGGTATTTCGTCGCCGAGTAAATGCTTTGAAATTTCAAATGCCAACTCATTAAACTCAAGATTTTCAAGTTTGTTGAAAAAATCTTTTCCCAATTTTGGAAGATTGAAAGGCATGAACAAACCGCCGTCGTCGGCAATACCTTTCATAACGGCTTCTTTGAACGATATAGATATGTTCTTATTATTTGTGCTGTATAATTTCATCGGGCAAGTAAAAATTTAAAATTGAGACTAAGGATTATATGGTTAAAAAGAAATATAATTTTATTATTCTTATCCTATAACCATTGGACCTTTTTTATTTATTTTAGATATATACAAATCGCCTTTTACTTTGATTGTTTTTAAAACTTTTTTCATCTCTTCACCCACTTTCTCGGCAGTTGCTTTCGATTTGCTAAAAGCAAAAACCGACGGCCCCGAACCAGAAATGCTGCAACCAAGCGCGCCGGCTTCTAATGCTGCACTCTTAATATCATTAAAACCAGGAATCAAGATTGATCTTATCGGTTCAATAATAACATCATGAAGTGATCTGCCGATCAGATCGTAATCTCCGGTTGTTAAACCGGTAACGAGTCCCGCAACATTACCCCATTGTTTAACCGCATCCGAAAGAAGAATTTGTTTACGCAATATTTTCCTTGTGTCGGCGGTATTTATTTCAAGATGCGGATGAATTATTGTAGAGTATAAATTTGCCGGCGTATTAATAGTAATTACATCCATCGGGTCCAAACTTCTTACAATAATAAACCCGCCCATCAAACAAGCGGAAACATTATCCGCATGCGGAGTTCCGCCGCAGGTTAATTTTTCACCTTCCAGGGCGAAAGGCAGCAGCTCTTTTCTTGTAAAAGGTTTTTCCAGAATTTCGTTCAACGCAAAAACGCTTGCAACGGCGCTGGCAGCGCTTGAGCCGAGTCCGCTTCCTAATGCCATTTTTTTATGGAGTTCCATCTCGATACCTTGTTTAAAACCGATATGATCTGCAAGCGCTAAAAGAGATAACCCCGCGGTGTTTTTTTTAGGATCAAGAGGGAGCCTTCCTCCGTCGCCGGTAATTTTTGTAATTCGTATACCTGGCTTGTCTTTTATTTTAAGAACCACTTCGTCGCCGGGCCAGTCTATAGCATAACCCATAATATCAAAACCACAGCTTACATTAGTTACGGAAGCAGGCGCAAACACTTTTATTGATTTTTTCATTTAGTAATTTTTCAGTTGATGGAATATCGGCGGGCTTGCCTTAAACAAGCCCGCGGTTAATTTTTATAATAAGCCTTTGGCTTTCATTAACTCCGCGCAAAGCAATGCGCCGCCTGCTGCGCCGCGATTTGTATTGTGCGATAGTATGACAAATTTATAATCGAATATCGGATCTTCCCTCAAACGTCCTATTGATACCGCCATTCCTTTATCAATATTTCTATGAATTCTAGGCTGAGGATATTTATCTTCTTCAAAATAATAAATAGGATGAACAGGGGCAGTAGGCAAATTATATTTTTGCGGTTCAGCCGAAAAATTTAACCAGGCTTCTTTTATCTCTTCAATAGAAGCTTTCTTTTTTAATTTTACCTGGACGCATTCGGTATGCCCGTCAACCACGGCTACACGGTTGCACTGCGCACTTACTTTAAAGTTTTCATCTTCGATGTGGTCTTTGGCAAACTTACCAAGAATCTTTAAAGGTTCGGTTTCCAACTTGGGCTCTTCACCGGAAATAAACGGAATAACGTTATCAATAATATCGAGGCTTGAAACACCCGGATAACCGGCGCCCGATAACGCCTGCATTGTTACAACGTTAACCGCTTCCAGACCAAATTTGTCCGCTAACGGTTTTAACGCAAGCACCATACCGATTGTAGAACAATTCGGATTAGTTACTATGCACCCGCCGTTGTAATTTTGTGTTTTAACAAGTTCAAGATGATCCGCATTTATTTCCGGCACCAGCAGGGGAACATCTTTATCCATTCTATGATTTTTTGAATTGGAAACTACAACATAACCCTTTTTAGCAAACGCTTCTTCAATCGGGCCGGCAACGCTTGAATCAAGGCCAGAGAATACAATTTTACTTTTTAAATTAGGTTCGCATTCCTTTACGGTTAACCCGGCAATATCTTTTGGGAGCGGGGAAGCTAAAATCCAGTTTACCGCATCTTTATAAAGCTTGCCCGCCGATCTTTCGGACGCGGCTACTTCTTCAATTTGAAACCACGGATGATTAGCCAACAGTTCGATAAATTTTTGCCCGACGCTTCCGGTAGCGCCCAGCACTGCTACTGGTATTTTTTCGTTAGATGACATGTTCCTCTCTCATATTTTTTTTAGTATTAAAAATTATTTACTGTTAACAGAATCTTCAACATATTTTTTCAATCAACTAAGGTAATTTGAAATTCGTATTATATCCGCAAAAACTCCGGCCGAAGTAACATCCGCACCGGCGCCGGGGCCTTTGATTACAATCGGCATGTTAAGGTAATGCTTTGTAGTAAAGGCGAAAATATTATCGCTGCCGGATAAAGAATAAAAGGGATGTTTATCGTCAACTTCCTTTAAAGATATTTCAGCCTTGCCGTTTTCAAGCTTAGCAATATATCTTAGAACGTTTCCTTTCTGCTCGGCTTTTTTCCTTCTATCTTCAAATTCATGATCATGCTCTTTTAATTTTAAAAAGAAGTCATCAACCGATTTAGATTTCTCCGCGGGTTTCGGTATTAAGCTTTCAACTTTTATATCTTTCAGCTCAAGTTTAAGCCCAATTTCACGCGCCATAATCAAGAGCTTTCTTGCCACATCCAAACCATTTAAATCTTCGCGCGGATCTGGTTCGGTGTAGCCCTTTTCTTTTGCTTCTTTAACTATATCGCTGAAAAGTTTTCCTTTTGTAAACGATGAGAACAGGTAACTTAATGTTCCCGAAAGTACGCCTTCAATTTTTAATACCTTATCGCCGCTTGAAACAAGATCGTTAATAGTATTGATTATCGGGAGGCCTGCGCCAACATTGGTTTCGTATAAAAATTTAACGTTGTGTTTTAGTGCCGAGTATTTCAGTTGTTCATAATATTTATAATTTTTAGAATTAGCACGTTTGTTAGGAGTTACTACAGAAATGCTGGAGTTCAAAATCTCAAGATACTTATCCGCAACATTCTCGCTGGCCGTACAATCTACAAATATACTGTTGGGAAGGTTGAATCTTTTCATCTCCGAAATAAATAAATCGAGATTGGTTTTTACTCCATTGTTCTGAATTCTTGATTCCCAAACGGAAGAGTCGATGCTGTTTTTATCGATCAGCATTTTACTTCTGTTTGCAAGCGCAATTATTTTTATGTTTAATAAATATTCTTTTGCAAGGAATTCTTCCTGGTGCTGAATTTGCCGAATTAAAGTTCCGCCGATCAATCCGGTGCCGACAATAAACATGTTTACTGTTTTGGCAATGGAAAGGAAGAATGCATCGTGCAATGCATTTAAAGCTTTCGCCTCGTTTTCCCTGCCGATTACCGCTGAGATATTTAGTTCGGATGAGCCCTGCGCAATTGCGACAATGTTAATTCCGTTTTTACCCAGCGCCTGGAAAACCCTGCCGGATATGCCCGGCGTTCTCCGCATATTTTCTCCCACAACCGCGATGATGGAAAGGTTGGATTCAACAACCGGGTCGTTAATTAATCTTTCTTTTATTTCGTAATGAAATTCATCATGTAAAACTTTTTTAGCGTTGGCTGCAAACTTTGGAAGCACCGCAATGCAAAGTGAATGCTCGGAAGAAGCCTGTGTAATCATGATAATATTTATTTTTTTAGCAGCCAGAGCAGCGAATATCCTTTGCGCTATCCCGGCCACACCTACCATACCGCTGCCT
>DAIERC010000351.1 GCA_027347125.1 Ignavibacteriales bacterium | reverse complement strand
CCATACCATATGGAGTTTTTTTATTTTCAAATTCGATTATATTTGTAAAGTATAATGAAGAAAAATCTCCACATAATAATCATATCTTTTCTTTTTTCCATAATTTTATGGGTATCCATTTCTTTGTCGAATGATTATTATGCTACATTTAACATTCCAATAAAATTAACGGATTTTCCGCAAGGCTTTTCAACCGGAACGCCGCTGCCAAGAACAATTTCGGTAAAACTAAAAGGAAAAGGATGGAAACTTATTGCCACTACCTTAACCTCGGAATCGGATTATGTTATTCCTGTCGGTAACGAAACGGGAAAACGTACGGTAAATTTGTATAATTATCTCGTTGAAAACCAATGGCTTTCTTCGGATGTTGAAGTAATAAATATCAACCCAGATACATTAACTTTTTATGTGGAAAAAACTGCGAGTAAAAAAGTACCTATTATTTCCGATGTTAATTTTAATTTTAAATCGGGTTATGGTTTAGCTTCCAACATAATTGTAACACCCGATTCAACAATAGTACGGGGCCCCGAAAGTTTTCTTAGAAATTTAAAATCCGTATCGACGGAAAAAGTTGAGTTCGACGAGCTTGACGGCAAAACGAGTGAGATGGTTCAACTGGAAAATATTCCGGGAATGGAATATTCTCAGCCGGTAGTTAGGGTATATCTTGACGTGCAAAAAATCGTAGACAAAAACTTCGACAATATTTTTGTTAAAATGTATGATGTACCTAGAGACAGAGATGTTATACTGCTTCCCAATCGAATAAGAATAGGAGTTAGAGGCGGAATAGATATTCTCGGAAAGTTAGATACTACTCAATTCAGCGCTTACGTTAATTACCGCGATGTGGTTCTGGATACTTTGGGGAGTGTTATTCCCCACGTTGTTTTGCCGGATAATTCAACACTTATTTTTATAAGGCCTGAGCGTCTTCGGTACATAATAAAAAAATTCAACTAAGGTGTTATAAACTATATCAAGAAATTTTAATATATTCACTTCAACAATTTAATTTTAAACCACTTTTATTAACTCATTTATGTTCATTACTTTTGAAGGCATAGATTTCTGCGGAAAATCCACGCAGGTGGAAATGCTTAAACAACATCTTCTAAATAAAAATAAAAAGGTAGAAGTTATCCGTGAGCCGGGCGGTACGGAAATTTCCGAAATTGTGCGTAATGTACTTCTCGACAAAAAACATAACAAGATGTTTATGGAAACGGAGATTTTCCTTTTCTCGGCAAGCAGAGCGCAACTTGTTAGAGAAAAAATTCATCCTTATTTGGATGAAGGAATTTATGTAATTTCCGACAGGTTTCACGATTCAACTTCGGCTTATCAGGGTTACGGGCGCGGAATTTCACTCGATGCAGTAAAACATATAAATAAACTGGCAATCGGAGATACCGTTCCCGATATTACTTTTATTATTGATATTCCTATTGAAGTTGCGCGGCAGCGGAGATCCGGCAGAAGTGAGGCGCAGTTAGATAGAATAGAAATAACCGAAGGCGGATTTTACGATAGGGTTAGAAAAGGTTATCTGGAAATTGCAAAAAACGAAAAACGATTCATTGTTATCGACGGCACAAAAACCGAAGAACAAATTCATAAATTGGTAGTTGAAGAAATTGATGTTTTAGAAAAAAGGCGGTTCGCATGAACTTTAAAAATATTTATAAAATAATTATACCGTTTGCGGTAATTCTTGTCTTCTCCGGATTCTTTACGGGAAGAGATGATGTTTACTTTGAGATAAATAAAAATATAGATCTTTTCGGCAAAGTATACAAAGAGGTAACTTTTAATTATGTTGATAAAGTTGACCCCGAAGAATTTATGAGAGCCGGAATAAGAGGTATGTTAAGCGTGCTTGACCCGTATACAATTTTTATGGATCAAGATAAAAAAGAAGATATCGACTTGATAACAAACGGAAAATACGGCGGCGTTGGCGTTTCAATTGGCGTTAGAGGAGACAAGGTAACAGTTGTTGAAGTGATGGACGGATATTCCGCGCAAAAGCAAGGGCTAAGGGTCGGCGATGTTCTTGTTGAAGCGGGCGGTAAAAAAATTACTCCCGATAATGTTGATGAAATTTCGGCTTTGGTAAAAGGTGATCCCGGCACAATGGTTAATCTTAAGGTCTTAAGAAACGGCAGCCGAGATACGCTAAGCTTTAACCTTGTAAGAGAGGAAGTAAAAGTAAGAAGCCTGGTTTATTCCGGTTTTTATCCTGCAAACAGCAATAATGTTTATTTAAAACTTACAAGTTTCAGCAGATCGGCAGGAGATGAAATTCAAAAAGCGTTAAAAGAATTAAAAGCGCAAAAAGAAATTAAGTCTATTGTTTTGGATCTAAGGGGAAACCCCGGCGGATTACTGGATGTAGCTGTTGATATAGCGGATAAATTTTTACCTAAAGGGGATCTTGTTGTCACAACCAAAGGCCGAGACGAAGGAAGTAAAAAAAGTTTTTATTCCGCTCAAGTTCCGATGGTTGGCAAAGCCAGGCTTGTGGTATTAATTGACGGCGGCAGCGCGTCCGCGTCTGAAATTGTTACCGGCGCTATGCAAGACCATGATAGAGGAGTTGTACTCGGTACAAAATCATTCGGAAAAGGTTTGGTTCAAACCATAACCCCGCTAGACTATAATACTTCACTAAAAATTACGACGGCTAAATATTATACCCCAAGCGGCAGATGCATTCAGAAAATAGATTACGCAAAAGAAAACAAAGCGATTTCCGAGGTAGATAGTGTAATAAAAACTTCTTTCTTAACCGATCATAAACGCGTTGTGTACAGTGCCGGCGGAATTACCCCCGATACGGTTGTGAAAGACGATATTGACGGCGATATAACGAAAGACCTGCTGGCAAAAGGTATCTTCTTCCAGTTTGCCGATTATTATTATTACGCTCATCCAAAAGCTGATTTCTTTGCCATGAACAGCAGCGATCTGTTTGAAGATTTCGACAGGTATTTGACTACTCAAAAATATACTTTCCATTCGGTTGCCGAGCAACAGGTAAATCATTTGTTAAGCGATGCCAAAATCAAAAAGGGAGAAAAAAGCATTGCAGATGGTTTGGAAAGAATAAAAAGTGAATTTGAAAAATTGGGCAACAGCGAATTAAAAATTTATAAAAATGAAATTCTTACCGAGTTAAAAATAGAATTGGCTGAAAGATATCTGGGCAATAAAGGACGCATTGAAGAAGAACTTTCTTTTGATAACCAATTCCAGACGGCATTGCAAATTCTTAATGAACCGAAAGTATATGACAAGATTCTTAATTTGAATTAGACGAATTAAATATTCCAAACCCTGCGGCGTTAAAATTTTTTAACGCCGCAGGAATAATTTGCAAATATGTTTTCAAAACATATTACTTGCTTCCCGTCTTCTCCGCCAGCAAACATTTCGCGTAAATAATTTTACAACTTTATCTTAAAAGAAATATTATTAAATTGTTAAAGCTTTTAACAATAAAAATACCATGAACCGCGAAGTAAAAGAAAAAATAAAAAAGATCGTCGGTGAAAAAAATTTTACCGATACTCAGGAAGATAAACTTTGTTACTCTTATGACGGAACGCCTTTGTTTAAGCAGCTTCCCGAAGCGATAGTGTTTCCTGAAAGTGATGGGGAGATTTCCGAATTAATAAAGTTCGCAAATGAAGTGCCGTTTAATATTGTTCCCAGAGGGGCGGGAACCGGCTTAAGCGGCGGCGCAATACCGGTTGAAAATTCGGTTGTTGTTGTAATGACTAGGTGGGATAAAATTCTTGAGATTGACACTCAAAATCTAACTGCCACGGTTCAACCCGGTGTTGTTACTGCAAAGCTTCAAGCTGAGGTAGAAAAGTACGGATTATTTTATCCACCGGACCCCGGCAGCATGAACGTTTGTACATTGGGAGGCAATGTGGCCAACAATGCGGGCGGATTACGCGGTTTGAAATACGGCGTTACAAAAAATTATGTGCTTGGCACCGAAATGATTTTACCTAACGGTGATCTTCTTAAAACCGGCGGGAAAAATTTTAAAGATGTCGCCGGTTATAACCTTAGGGATTTTATTGTCGGCAGCGAAGGTACGCTTGGAGTTATAACCAAAATATTGTTAAAGCTAATTCCAAGGCCAACAGAAGCAATTACGCTGCTTGCATATTTTGATAAACTTATCGACAGCGCAAAATCGGTAGCTGACATTATATCGGCGCATATTACTCCATGCATGCTTGAGTTTTTAGATAACACAACAATTAATTGTGTCGAGGATTATACAAAAATCGGTTTGCCGCGTAACAGTGAAGCGATTCTTTTAATTGAGTTGGACGGCAGGGGAAGCATAGTTGCCGAAGACGCCGAAAATGTAAAAAAGATTTTAATAAAAAATAATGCATCATATATTAAAGCCGCTAAAGACGAAGAAGAATCGATGGTGTTAAAGTCGGCAAGGCGAAGCGCATTTAGCGCGCTTGCCAGAAGAAAGCCGACAACAATACTGGAAGATGCTACGGTGCCCAGAAGCGAGCTGCCG
>DAIERC010000349.1 GCA_027347125.1 Ignavibacteriales bacterium | reverse complement strand
TAACGGAAAGAATACACCCAGAAGAATTATAACGTTGAGCGATTGTATTGCCAGATGTGGAATCGCTTTACCGATAATTATCGCGGAAATTTTATTGTCAGCCGTATTCAGTAAATCGGCAAATGTATTTTCGGAGAACTCGGCGCTTATTAAAAGCACGGCAATAAGCAGCGTTACCATGTGAAGCGCAAAGCTTGCTAACGCGGGAACAAGGTATACTTCGTAATTGTAACCCGGGTTAAAAAGTATCTTTGTATCAAGCTTTATCGGGCTTGCTATGTCCATCGCCTGCTGCTGCATAACCCCCGCCGAACCTAGCTTTTTTACAAGAGCGCCGCCGGAAACCGTCTTAATTATTTTTGCGCCGTCGTTCAATACGCTGTTGCTGTTAAGCAGGTTCATCGAGTTCATAAAAATTTCTACGTTGGTCTGCCTGCCGTTCTTAATTATTGCTTCCATATTTTCGGGGAAGTGAAACGCCGCTTGTACTTTGCCTCTTCTGAAATCTTGTTTTACTTCCTCCAGCGAATTGGCATAAGTAACAATACTCATCGAAGGCGTTGATTGTATAAACCGGGTAATCATTGTTGATAGCTCGCTGTGGTCCTCATCAAAAATAGCTACCGGTATCTGATGCACCATACCGTTTTTGAATATTAGAAAAAGAACCAGCGAAACAACAAAAGGCAAAACTACCGCCAGCAAATAAAGCGCTTTCCTTTCGGTAATTCTGTTGAACTCTCTCTTTGCCACCTTTCCGATGGAGTGTATTAACTTCTTGTCTTCCATTTAGAACTCTGCGTTTTCTGTTTTTTTTCTTGAGTAAAATCAAAGCTGAATATTTACCGTCATGCCGGGTCTAAGTCCTTCGATATGCTTTTTGCTTCTCAGCCTTATCTCAAAAGTTTTGATGTCGAAGTCTCCCTTTTGATCTGTAGGTTTCCATGTGGAAAAGTCTCCCATCGGCGAAATATAAGTTACTTCAAACTCAGCTTGTTTGTTTCCCAGCGCGGGTATGGCGCCTTTGTACAAGTTGCCTTTCCTTATATCCGCCATTTGCGTTTCTTTAAGTTGAAGCGTAACCCAGATGTCATTCATATCAAGAACCGTAAATATCGGATAGCCGCTGCTGATAATTTCGCCTGCGTCAACAATCTTTTTTTGTAGCTCTCCGTCTATCGGACTTTTAAGGTATAACTCCGACTGATATGCCAGCGCTTCTTTGTAGCCGCTTTCAGCCTGGTAATAAAGGGCCTTAGCCGCTTCCTTTTCTTCGTAACGTGCGCCTTTCATTATCATATCGTATTTCGCTTTTGCCGCGTCCATCTGTTCCTGCGCGGCTTTGTATTGAAACTCAACCTGATCTTTTTCCTGAGCTGAGATTAAGCTTTCTTTATAAAGCGCCGACATCCTTTTCCATGTTTTATCCGCAAGTTCATACTGATGTTTTGCCTGCAGATATAAATTTTTAACTGCTTCTTTTTCTTCTGGCCTTGCGCCGTTCTCCGCCATTTCCAATTTATATTTTGCGGCTTCCATCAAACCTTCCGCTTGTCCTACCTTGGCGTCCATTTCTTTGCTTTCAAGCCTGGCAAGCACTTCGCCTTTATGTACTTCGTCTCCCTCGTTTACAAATATCGAATCAACTCTTCCCGGTATTTTTGATGCTACGTCAACGTCGCTTACTTCAACTATTCCGCCTATTACAACCGGCGCTTTCGTAAATGAGTTAAGAAGCAGAACTATTATTCCGGCGGCCGCAAGAACAACCGGGATTGATAATATTAAATAAGATTTTTTGATTTTCATTTTTATTTGCCTTCTACTTTATTCCAGATTTTTAATATTTCCCTTGAATTACCGGCGTTAACATTAAGCGCGGTTAAATTTTTGTAATAATCGTATAAAGAAAGTTTGCTCTCTATCTCGTTTTGCTCAAGTGTAAGCTCGGCGTCTATTACTTCAAGCGATGTGCCCAGCCCGGTAGTAAATCTTTTTTCATTAAGCCTTACGTTTTCTTTTGCCAGGGCTATGCTGGTTTTTGTTTTAATGTATCTCTCTCTTGAATTCTCGGTGTCTTTATAATTTTTATTGATGAGTAGCCTGATGTTTCTTCTGGCGTCCGCCTGAAGATATTGAACTTCATCTTCTAGATGGCTGGCCGATTGAAGGTTTGCGTAATCTTGAAACCCGTTGAATAGATTCAAACTAACCTGCACGCCAACTGCCCATCTCGGCTCAAGCGCAGATAAATATTGCGGATACATCTCGTATTTACCAAAGATACCCGCTTGCGGTAAAAGTTTTGAACGCTCTGCGTTTAGTTTTTGATGCGCGGCGTCTTTCTTTAATGAAATAATTTTTAATATCGGCTGCCTACTCATTGCCTTATCAAGATAGGCGTTGAATTCGGTTAAGTTATCACTGTAAATAAGGCTGTCGGTAATTTGGATGTTAGCGTCTTCCGGTATGCCTAAGGAGTTCTTCAGTGCTAATTCCGCCAGGTCTAATTTGTTTTTATCGTCGAACAAATTTCTTTCTGCGTCGGCAACGGCAACTTTTGCCCTCATCGCGTTATAGTTTGCAATCAACCCTTCCTGCAATAATCTTTCGGCCGTTGCCTCATGCTGTTTCATTCCCGCAAGAACATTCATCCTGGTTTTTACTACGTCCTGCATCAGCACAACAGTTAAGTAATTATTTACTGTTTCCTGTATAACGTCATCTTTGGTTTTCTGAAGTTCGATTTGCGCCGCTTCAAGTTCGTCGCTCGCGTATTTTTTCGCCGCTAAAATTTTTCCGCCGGTAAATACGGGTTGAACGGCGGTTAGTGTGGCGGTTTTGTAATCCTGTCTTTTTAATTCGTCGCTGAATGAAGGTATCGCGGCTTCAAGTTGTGTGTAAGCTTGTTGAAAGACCATTCCTTTCTGCTGACCGGATAACGGGGAACCGCTCTGGAGCATCGTATAGATGTTGGTTAATTCTGTCTGGTTCTTCGCCTGAAGATTTACTAT
>DAIERC010000328.1 GCA_027347125.1 Ignavibacteriales bacterium | reverse complement strand
CGCAAAGACGCTTGGGTTTATGCATCCGCACAAAAATGAATTTGTTAAATTTGATTCGCCGCTGCCAGGGGACATGATTACCCTTTTAGATAAGCTTAGAATAAAAAATGCTTAATCCCGGCGCGATATTTATTTCTCATCTAACGCAGAACTCGTATTAGACGTAACAGCGGATTTACTATCGTATTCTTTTTTATTGTAAACATTTGTTGTTACGTTATTCAAACTGGCAAACTTTTTTGTTAGTGCCGGTTCCAGTTCGTTGCCCTCAAATTTCCGGGCATTCAATATGTGAACGGGAGATATTGAAATTAATAATACAACCCTGCTTATGTATTTTAAAAACATTTTTAGCAGCAGGCTTATTATCATTACTGAAACTCTGTCGCTTTCATATTGTATTACCGACTAAATATAATATTATTTAACACTTTTAATTGTTAAATTTGCGGTTAAATTATCGACATTGTTTAATAAAAAAAGATACATGATGCTCTCAATTTATAATACACTTTCAAGGAAAAAAGAAGAATTCAAACCGATAGACCCTAACGAAGTTAAAATTTACGTCTGCGGTCCAACGGTGTATGATTATTTTCATATCGGAAACGCACGCTCTTTTATAATGTCCGATATTATAAGGCGGTACCTCGAGTATAAAAATTATAACGTTAAGTTCGTAATGAATTTGACCGATGTTGACGATAAAATTATTAAAAAATCGATCGAAGAAAAGCGAAGTTCAAATAAAGTTGCGGAAGATTATATAACCGCTTTTATGGAGGACATCGCGAAGTTGAAAATTAAAAAGGCGAGTGTTTACCCTAAAGCCACCGAACATATGACCGATATTGTTGACTTAATTAAAGCGCTTGAGTCAAAAGGATATGCATATAATATCGAAGGCAATGTTTTTTATGACGTAGCTAAATTTAAAGATTACGGAAAATTAAGCGGCAAAAAAACCGACGATCTTGAAGTAGGCGCGAGGATTGAGATTAATGAAGAGAAGAAAAACCCGCTCGATTTTTCTTTGTGGAAAAAAGCAAAAGAAGGTGAGCCTTACTGGGATAGCCCATGGGGAAATGGCCGCCCCGGCTGGCATATAGAATGCTCGGCGATGAGTTGTAAACATCTGGGCGAAACATTTGACATACATGCCGGAGGAAATGATTTAATATTTCCGCATCATGAAAATGAAATTGCGCAAAGCGAAGCAGCCCACGATAAGAAATTTGTTAATTACTGGATCCATTTTGGCTTCTTGAATATTAATAATGAAAAGATGTCGAAGTCGCTTGGTAATTTTTTTACTGCAAGAGAAATTTTGAAGCTTTATCCGGCCGAAGCTATACGGCTGGCGTTTGCTCAAACACATTACGGCGGACCGCTTAATTTTAGCGATGATCTTCTCGCTTCCGCTCAAAAAGGTTTGGAGAAGCTTAACAATTTAACGGAAAAAATTCTTGAAGAATTGAAACATGCACCAGCAGGCGGAGTTTTGCCAGATTTGGAAATTTCCGAATTTAAACAAAATTTTGAATCGGCAATGGACGATGATTTCAATACGCCGCAGGCATCGGCAGTTATTTTTGATTTTGTACGCGAGGTGAACAAAGCAATTTCCGAGAATCAAAATTTGGGAGCGGAATTTTACTCGGGTCTTCTCGAATTCTTACGCAAAACCGCAGAAGGAGTGCTGGGAATTCTTGATATTAAAAGCATCACGGACAAAGAACACGGGGCTTTGGAAAGCGATTTGATAGAGCTTTTAATTAAACTTAGAACCGATGCTAAACAAAATAAAAATTATGCTCTTTCCGATAAAATTAGGGATGAACTTAAGGCGCTTGGCGTGATACTCCAGGACAGCAAAGAAAAGACCACTTATAAAATATCTAAAAATTAATTAAAGCGGTTCCCCGGGGAACCGCTTGTCATCAAATCTTACTGTGGAAAATACGAATTCAATAACCCGTCAAATTACAATTCATCAGGAGGAGATTACTTACAAACTTCGATATAGCAGAAGAAGA
>DAIERC010000280.1 GCA_027347125.1 Ignavibacteriales bacterium | reverse complement strand
TTAGTCACTTTACAGATGGCCGGATATGTAGCAAAAGATAAAAACGGACCTGTTGATTCCTTACAAACCGCTCCTTCGCCAAGGTGGGCTGAAGTGAAAGATGTAAAAGGAAGCTCGTTTGCTTATCCGCCGGATACTTCGGATAATTATGTTTATATGGATGAGTATGTAAATTTTCTAGTTGATAAATACGGAATGGCAAATACAACAACCGGTGTTCAAGGATTCTCATTAGACAACGAGCCTTCTTTGTGGAGTTCAACGCATCCTAGAATTCATCCTAAGCCAACAACATGCCGCGAGATTATTCAAAAATCCGTAGCGCTTGCAAAAGCTGTAAAAAATATTGACGCAGCTGCGGAAATATTCGGACCGGCTTTATACGGATTTAACGCGTATAATACTTTTCAGAACTCGCCCGATTGGTCATCCGTATCTTCCGGCAAAGGCTACTCATGGTTTATAGATTACTATCTTGACCAAATGAAAAAGGCAAGCGACACCGCCGGCGTCAGACTTCTTGATGTCCTCGATTTGCACTGGTACTCCGAAGCTTCCGGTAATATAAATAGAAGCTACAATGTTACAAGTTCTAGTGCAACAACTTATGCGGATGATACAGCAAGAGTACACGCGCCAAGAACGCTATGGGATTACCCGCATAATTATGTTGAGAACAGTTGGATCGGACAATGGGAACAAAATTATCTTCCGCTAATACCAAAATTATTGAGTTCAATTAATAAATATTACCCCGGTACAAAACTGGCCTTTACGGAATTTAATTACGGCGGAGGTGATGATATTTCCGGCGCGATTGCATTGACGGATGTGCTTGGAATTTTCGGAAAGTATGGAGTTTATTTCGCTTCCGTTTGGCCTCTCAGCGGCAAAAATTTATACACATCCGCCGCTTATAAAATTTACCGGAATTACGACGGAGCGAATTCTACGTTCGGTAGTTCTTCTGTTCCAGCCAAATCCACCGATTACTCAAACACTTCAATTTACGCTTCGATGACAAACGGGATTAATGAAATTCATTTAATAGTAATCAATAAAAATCTGAATAAAAACATTACGGGAAGTTTTTCAATCCTATCAACTAAAAAGATTTTAAGCGGAAGAGTTTGGGAACTAGACAGCACAAGCACGCAAATTCATGCGATCGATTCGGTAACAGGAATAAACAACAATTCGTTTACTTATGTACTGCCAGCTGCATCGGTATGCCATTTCGTTTTGCAAACATCCGATGTTTCAACCGGCGTAGCCGTAAACGACAGAACAGTTCCCGGCAAATATTATTTAAGAGCGTATCCAAATCCGTTTAACCCGGCTTGTAAATTAGAGTACAACGTACCGGATAATTCAGATTCAAGGATTGATATTTTTTCCGTTACCGGCGAGTTAATAAAATCTTACGAACAATTGATACGATCCGGTTCATTGTATTGGGATGGCTCAAATAACAATAATCAAAAAGTTGCCACCGGTGTTTATTGCGCAATCTTAAGAGATGCTAATCAAATTTTGTCTACACAAAAATTAATTTTGTTAAAGTAAAAACAATTTTTCAGTTTAGTGAGTTTGATTTCATATTTCTTTGCTGTAATAGAATTATCGTAGCTGTCAAAATCATCATGGTATTTAGCTTACATCCAGCAAATTATTAATAGTAAGAGAGCCGGCCAACTACCGGCTCCATTTAAATTTCAACTTTCTATTTTAGAAGTACAAGTTTGGTTGAATAAATTTTATTCCCGGTATTAACAATAAACAAATATGTTCCGGATGAAACATTAGTTCCGTATTCGTTCTTTCCGTCCCAGGTCAAATTTATATTATTCTTATTAGCAAACGGCGAGGCATCAAATGTTTTTATCACCTGCCCCAGGATATTATAAATTTTCATGGTAATGTTTTTACCGTTCAAGTTTGCCGGTACAGAAATTACAATTCTGGTAGAATTATTAAAAGGATTCGGATACGCTGCAATTGAAAGGCTGTCGTTTTTCTTTGTACTGTCCTTATCAATATGCGTTATCAGCCCTCCCTGATTATTCAGGCAGTCATAACAGATTTCCGCGGTTCTGCCCGGCTCAAGACAAATGAAAGCGGAATATGCAGAAAGAATTCTCTCGGCTACGCTTCTATATATTATTTCATTAATAATTTCATTTGTCTGATTCATTCCCTCAAGGTACTTTATATAATTGCCGGTCCACATTTCTATGTTCAAAGAATCTGACTGTGCAACCTGATTATTATCCAAAGTAACAGTTTGGGAAAATGGCGTTGATTTAAAAATTCCCGAAGCTTCAATTATAAACGGCAACTGGCCTTGTAATTTGCCTACCTGTAAAATCGGTTTATTAAGGTATATTGAACTTGTGTTATTATTAAGGCTGTACCTGGCGTAGCAAAATCCGCCTTGAAGCTTTGTATGTAAATCGAAGGAACTTATAAAACCGCTTAGCGACTGCATGGCGTCCAATATTATTCCCTGAGGCGTTGCGCCCTGCGTACTAAGGCTAAAATAATTTGCGGATGTTAACCTGGTTATGTTTGAATAGAAATAATCGTTACCGGAATAATAACGCCCGCCGAACCAGTGATTACTGAAGTTGATATTTTGAAAATCAACAACATGCACAGGTAATTTCGGATCCATCAGAGATAAGATATCATCTATTAACTGGTTTGCCACTTTGTAATCACCCACCTGATCGGAACATGAAATAAATACAATGCTGCCGTCATTGCCATGCTGTTTTACAAAATCGATACCATCGGCTATTAGAGACGGAAGATTACTGTAATCGGCAATCTGGTCGGTTGTAATATTTTTAAAAGTATTTTCCACCGATCCCGAATCGGCGGGAATCCAATTATCACTTATTCTTTTGACATCTATTTTTGATACGATAACATTAAAAGAATCTTTAGGAGTAAGAGTTGACAGCATTGATGATTTAACGAAATTCAATATTGTTTCCTTAGATAACGTACTCTTTGAAGCATCATAATCTATTAGAACAGTTACTTTATGGTTTGCCGTAATATCAAGCGCCTTCGAAGGAAGGAAAGCCATTTGATAATAACCTTCCTCCGTACCATCATACTTACCAACGAAAACACCGTTTGTAAAAGGTGCGTCTACGGTAAAGTTTAGCCCGGCAATGCCGGAAGAATAAGGCAAATCGGCTTCAAGGTAGTTACCGAACAGGGAATCCGTTTTACCGGTAAAGACAACAGCTGGGTATTCAACTATTTGCGGATTTAAGAATTGCGCATCCGGCCAGGTTAATATTTTAAAAACCGAAGGCAAATATGCCGAAGTATTTAATATACCGGTAGGCAAAGGTGCCGTTACATATTTTGAAGACCATTCCGCTGGAACAAGATAAGTTATTTTTACCTTCCTTGTCTCGTTGCCGGCCATCGGAAAAACGCGCAATTCATAATTGTTGTTGGAATATTTTAGCAATATAGAAGGATCTCTTCTTCTGTTTACAATTTCTTCATAAATATTTGAAGCCGTCCATTTATCGAGAATAATTGATTGTTCCATTTTACCGTTTATCAAAAGCCATGAGTCGTGAACAATCGCATTTTCGGGAAGATCGAACCGGAGTTGAACTTCCAGAGTATCGGCCTTTACATAATTCAAACCCCTTGCAGAAAAAGTAAGATAAAGTTCATACTCCATGTATATTCCGCAAGGCTTTATTGCAACGGTTGCTTCTTCAATGGTTCCCGTTCCGCTTCGCCATGGATTTTTCGGATCTTGTACTTGAAGATAACTGTAGGCGAAGGAAATGTTTGAGATGAAAATACACAAAAAGGCAAGGTTAAAAATTTTTTTGAATTTCATATTGTCCCCATATTAATTTCAAAATAAAAATTTTACCTAAAGCAGGCACGCGGAATTTCCTAATATTAACGGCAAAAAGAAATCGGATATAATATTTCAGAATAGTGCCCCTAATTTTGCCTATAACCTAATATATTAATTTCTATTTATCAAACCGGTTTTAAAATCAGGGTAGCCCGCTAATAATTTTTTTGTACTCTGCCCTCCGCATATTAATTCTTATAGCTTCATACGCAAGCTTAACCTTACTGCAAAGTATTCCTAATAGCTGTCAACCAAGCTAATAATTTTAATTTTCCCTTCTATATTATTTATCTCATTTGCGGTTTTCAGTTCAACCGATTTAAC
>DAIERC010000274.1 GCA_027347125.1 Ignavibacteriales bacterium | reverse complement strand
TCGGCAATTATTTGAACAACGCCTGCTTTTGTACCGCTGGTTAAATTAACGGTTGCCTGCCCCAAATCGTTTGTGAAAACTGAAGCCGGGCTAACATACTCGCCTCCATTCGGCCTGGTTCCTAAAGAAAAATTAACTTTTACAGAATGGTTAAGATCAATCGGAACGCCAGCAGAATCTTGAACTTCGAAAGTAAGACCCGCAGTTTCCGGGGAACCGCTTTCTACAACTCCTATGCTCGGTGTTGTTTGTGAAGTGAGGAAAATGCTAACCGGGTCTCCAGACGGTCTTTGGCCGTTACCCGACGAGGTGGGGCTCAATCGAATAACCGGAACAGTATAATTTATTCCGCGAGTTATGTATGCCGTAGAAGTATCTTGATTATATCCCGACTTGAAAGTAATGATAAAAATGTTTGCGTTGTTTGTAAGATTTAGGGTAATTGAATATTTGCCGAGCGAATCTGTTAAAGTAGTTAAATAAATTGATTGGCTTATTATTTGTATAAAAGCGCTGTCTACCGGGATGCCGGTTAAGCTGCTTATAACCTGACCGCTTACAATACTTTTATTGGTTGTGTCCCCTCCCGTGCCTCCGCCTGTTGAAGTTGTTTGAGGGCTTGTAACCTCAGTAGCTGGCTTACAACTGTTTATTAATACTGCTGCAAGAATAAGAAGTGCAGCGCTTGTACCCAGCAAAAGTTTTCCTTTTTTAAACATGGCTATAACCATTAAAAATTTTTCAACAATCTTTAGAGCAAATTAGTTTGACTCTCGTATAATGTCAAGTATTTTAATTATTCGGAATATAATCCGGTTTCGTTATAATCCTTTAGTATCGACTTTTATCATTTGCCAAACAGTGGTTAAGATAATTTGGACATCCAGCCAGATAGACCAATTTTCAATATACCACAAATCATATTCTATTCTTTTAATAGTTCGTTTTTTATTTTCTTCATAATCAGTCACATCGCCGCGGTAGCCGTGCACCTGCGCCCAACCCGTAATGCCGGGCTTTACCCAGCTTCTAATTTTTATCTCTTCAACCATCTCTTTATAAATTTCGTTAAATGCAATCGGATGGGGGCGCGGTCCAACTATCGACATTTCGCCTTTCAATACGTTTACAAACTGGGGTAGCTCGTCGATGTTCGATTTTCTTAAGAACCTCCCGATCTTTGTTACCCTTGGATCGCCATCTACCGTCGGCTGATATTTATTTCCGCTATTATTATCGACAGACATCGTACGAAATTTATAGCATTTAAAAATTTCATCTCCAGCGCCGATCCTATCCTGTAAAAAAAGCACGGGGCCGCGGGAATAAATTCTATTCAAAATAAATAAAAGCGGGAATAGCCAGCTTAGTATAAAAACTATCGCAAGCAGTGAAAAGAAAACATCGAATGATCTTTTTACAAAACGCCAATGCGCTTCGGCCAACGGCTCACTTCGTACGGTTATGATGGGGAAATTTCCTATCATGCTTACCTGGAATTTTTTAGAGACAAAGCGAAAATAATCCGGGATGATGTGCACTCTTACAGCATGCCGGTTACATACCTTAATAATTTCATCAAGCTGTTGTGCGGCATATATGGGAAGGGCAATTACAACTTCTTCAATATTTTTACTTGTAACTATTCGATCGAGCTCACTTAATTTGCCCAGGATATTTAAATGATTTAGCTCTTCAATTTTATCGTCTAAAAATCCTACTAAATTAAATCCGAAATCATCGTGATTTAACACCAGTTCATGGAAATTCCTGCCGAGATCGCCGGCCCCGATAATTAAAAGGTTGCGGATGTTCTTCTCTTTGCCTCTGATTTTTGCGATGGAATATTTAACAGCCTGCGTGCGGATACTGACCAGCATTACCAAAAGTAAAGCGTAAATAATTATAAAATTCCTGGTGAACAAATCTTCCTTAACCAAAAAGATGAAAAGGATTGCGGCAAGTATTTGTACTATTACGTTTCTTATTATTTTTATAAACTGGTAAGAAAAGTTTCTTGTATTAAAATCATCGTAAAAGCTTATAACGTTTGAAAAAAAATACCAGACAAAGTTCAATCCCATCATCAGGACGAACATATAATTCCGGTTAAGCAGAATCTTAAACGATTGTGCAATTATTGCGGCGCTTATAAAGGATAAATTCAGAACGATTAAGTCTAAAAACAACCTAAGGTAGTATGTCGATTTTTTATTAGCAATCATAATTTGCCAAAAAACTCCACACATTTATCATCAACAAATTTCTTGAATTTTTCTTCGAATATTTTTCTATCGAATTGTTTGGCATATTCATTTAACCGCTGCGGAACGAAAGTGTCTTTTACTTTTTCGAACCTGTTAACTGCATCTATAATATTCTCTTTGTTTTGTTCATTAAATAGTATCCCAGATTTATTTTCAACAATCGTTTCCGAGGCCCCGCCTTTGCTAAAGGCAATAACCGGGGTTCCACACGAGAGGGATTCAATCATCGTTATGCCGAAATCCTCTTCTGCAGCAAAGACAAAGGCTTTGGCTTTCTGCATATATTCACTCAGCTTTTCTCCCGGCTGATATCCGAGAAATTCAACATTACCGCCAGACTTTAATTTGATCTTTTCTGCTTCCGGCCCATCGCCTATAATAACAAGCTTCTTGTCCGGCATATGCGAGAATGCTTCGGCAATTAAATCTATTCGTTTATATGGCACCAACCGTGAAGCGGTTAAATAAAAATTATCTTTTTTAGTTTCAAGCGAAAACTTTTCAGTATCAACCGGAGGGTAAATTACTTCGGCATCGCGCCTATATATTTTCTTAATTCTCTTGGAAATATAATTTGAATTGGCAACAAAATAATCCACCCTGTTTGAGGCCGCAACATCCCACATCCTTATATAATGTAATATTGCTTTTGCAATTGTTCCCTTAATGCCGGTCAGCAGGTTTGCCTCCCGTAAATACTGGTGCGTAAGATCCCACGCATACC
>DAIERC010000249.1 GCA_027347125.1 Ignavibacteriales bacterium | reverse complement strand
ACAGTTGCGCGGCAGCGCCGGATTTTAACCGGCTTCCCTATTCTTCCCGTTTTTTACCGGGACACCGTAAACATTTTAAAGAACGACGATAAGTTAATAAAATCTTCTTTTAATTCAATTTGAGTAATAAATATTTTTTATATCTTGCTCATGGTTAGGTTTTATTATGAGGCAACTGGTAATGGTTATGCATTTTAAAGATTCTTCACCGGTTTTTGTTTCTAAATAGGCGCATCTTTTTATTTTAACGTATTCCTTCCTAACTAATAAGATATATCGCAGCATTGAATGATACTATTAAAGATGCTGATCCGTAGAGTTTTCCTGTAACAAGAAATAATGCAATTTATGGTTCTAACACACTGAAAACAACTAACCTGAGAGCCTCCAGACATTTCGCTTAATAATTTATTAACACAACCGTAATACTTCGTTAACACGCCGGTAATCTAATATGCATATAATTACGCATCAAATTTTTGCGCTTAGAAGAATACAATTTTTTTATTTTTAATAAATCTATTTAACAACAAATCGAAGTAAGGATAATATGAAATACCTCGTTACAATAATTTGCTCATTTTTACTTTTGGCGTCGGTAGCTAATGCACAAAGCAATATGCCAAAGTTCAGTGGTTTAATGTTCGGTGATTATTACTATGTTCAACAATATCATGATCAAACCCAAAAAGATCTGCAGGCTTTTGAGTTTAGAAGAATTTATTTAACTGCTGATTATAATGTCTCAGATGGTATTTGGGCTAGGTTCCGTTTGGAATCGGACCCAACGGCTTCAAACCTTGGCAACGGGAAATTATCTACTATGGTTAAAGATGCATTTTTAGATTTCAAAAATGTTGGTAACGGCGATCTTATTATTGGTTTGCAGGGCACATGGAATATAAATATGGCGGAGGGAATTTTTGGCTATCGTCCGCTTGAAAAAACCATTCAGGATTTGCACGGAATCAGCGCATCAAGAGATTTGGGAATTTCTCTTACTCAAAAATTTTCAGATGCATTTTCTGCTGGACTATTACTTGGCAACAATACCGGCAATAGCGACACTTTCTTACCCGGTACCGCAACTAATGCAAGCCAGGCAAGATTTAAATCCGGGTACCTTTTCTTGCAATTTAATCCTATGAAAGAATTAACGATATTACTTAACGGGCAGTATTATGGCGCTCCAAAATCTCAATATGGTAAAACCGGCGACCTAATTGTTAATTATGCAAACAGTGATTTTAGTATTGGCGTTCAAGGATTCTTAAACGCAATAGATCATGGCGAAGCAAACGGATCAACACTGGAAAGAAACGGAATAAGCTTTAACGGTTGGGTTGCGCTTGCCGATAATATCCGTCTTGTTGCAAGGTATGATAATTATACACCTGACTCAAATAATAAAAACACTACTATTGCGAACAGCACTCAAAGTTTTGTAATGGGCGCGCTTGATTTTGCAGTTAGAAAAAATGTTCATATAATGCCTAACATCGAATATACTTCTTATGGACTTTCAGGTTCTAAAGCCGATGTTTTGCTTAGAGGAACTTTCTTTTTCAGCTTCTAACAAGAATTTGTTTTGGGTACGGATGCTATAAAAATTATAGCTCTTAAAGATTTAACAATTTATTAACAATATTTTTTTACTTAATTAAAATTAAAGGTACTATATTATGAAAATGAAAATGTTTTATATTACAATGTTTGCCTTATTAATGGGAGCCTTTTCCATTAATTCCAACGCTCAGGTAAAACTTACCGGAGCCGGTTCTACATTTGATTACCCTATATTTTCCAAATGGTTTGATGTTTATAATAAAATGACCGGCGTTCAAATAAATTATGCTTCTATCGGCAGCGGCGGCGGAATTCAGCAGGTAACCGTTGGAACAGTTGATTTTGGCGCTTCGGATGCTCCATTAACCGAAGAACAAATGAAAACATTTAATGAGAAAAGAGGCACCGAAATAATCCACATTCCTATTATTATGGGAGGCGTGGCAATTACTTATAATCTTCCTTCGGTAGGGCAGGGGCTAAAACTTGACGGTGCAGCTCTTGCTGATATTTATCTTGGCAAAATTACAAAGTGGAACGATCCCCGAATTGTAAAATTAAACCCCGGGAAAAATCTTCCGAATAAAGCTATTCTAGTTGCGCACCGTTCCGAAGGCAGCGGTACTTCATTTATTTTCACAAGTTATTTATCAAAAGTAAGCCCTGAATGGGCAAAGAAGGTTGGTAATAGTACTTCGGTTAATTGGCCGGTAGGGCTTGGCGCAAAAGGAACAGAAGGTGTTGCGGGTTTAATTGCACAAACTCAGGGAGCAATTGGTTATATCGAATTAGCGTATGCAAAACAAAATAATCTGCCTTATTGCTTAATGAAAAATAAGGATGGAAATTTTGTTGACGTAAACTTTAATACGGTTTCCGATGCTGCTGCAGGTGCTGCAAAGAATATGCCCAAAGATTTACGTGCTGTTATTACAAACGCCGACGGAAAAAATTCTTATCCGATATCAGGATTTTCGTGGATTGTTGTTCCGAAAGATATTAAAGATTATTCACATGCCGCAGCGCTTGTTAAGTTCTTGAAATGGGCTGTAACAAAGGGCCAGGCAGATGCAACAAGCCTTTATTATGCTCCTCTTCCAAAACAAGTACAAAAGCTTGACCTTGAAAAAATAAATTTAATTACCAGTAACGGGAAGAAACTTTAGTGTTGAATAGTCCTGGTGAAAGTTTAAAGGAAAGAGAATCGTTCGAGAAGATTCAGAGTTATTTTAAGAAGAGTAAAGAAAAAAAAACTTCAGGTTTCTTAAACAAAATACTTGGGAATAATAATCTCGGCGATATAATTTTTGAAAGACTAACACTGCTTTTTGCGGTGTTAGTCTTTTCGCTTGTTATTTTTATGGGATGGGAAATGTATTCCCATTCTGTTTTATCCATCAAACAGTTCGGGTTGAACTTTTTGGTAAATTCCACATGGGACCCCGCCATTACCCAGGTGTTTGGCGCACTGCCGATGATCTTCGGGACGATAGTATCCTCATTAATCGGATTAATAATTGCGGTGCCGCTAGGATTAAGTGTCGCTGTCTTTTTATCGGAACTAGCACCGGCCTGGCTCGAAAAACCGTTATCTTTTTTAACTGAGTTGCTTGCCGGAATTCCCAGCGTAATATACGGCCTTTGGGGAATATTTGTATTGGTCCCGTGGCTTCGTGATGTGGTTGAGCCGTTTTTACAAAATGAATTTCCGAACTCGCCTTTTTTTCAAGGTGCGCCTTATGGATACGGTATGCTGGCGGCAGGCCTTATTTTATCAATTATGGTTCTGCCGATAATATCATCAATTTCCAGAGACATTTTAAAATCCGTTCCCGATGCTCAAAGAGAAGCAGCTTATGCTCTGGGCGCAACAAGATGGGAAGTTACCAAGATTGTTTTGTCCAACGCCAGGTCCGGTTTGCTTGGAGCAATTATGCTGGGCTTCGGAAGAGCTATTGGAGAAACAATGGCTGTAACAATGGTTATCGGTAATCGCGCGGGTATTTCTGCCTCTTTATTTGATCCTTCATATACCATGGCAAGCGTACTTGCAAATGAGTTTACTGAAGCTACAACGGATTTGTATTTAAATGCTTTGATAGAACTGGCGCTTGTATTGTTTATAATAACAATCTTAATAAATATGCTTGCGCATTTACTTGTTTGGAGTACCGAGCGTAAATGGAAGTAAAAAATAAAACAATAAGTTTTAATTACTTTAGAAGAAAAGCTACAAATATCCTTATGCTTTTCGTTTCGTTTTCAGCGGCTGTAATAACCATTATACCCCTGATATTGATTTTTTATTATACCATTGCCCAGGGTATAGCGCACTTAAACATAGACTTTTTTACAAAATTACCAACGCCCGTTGGTGAGTCCGGCGGCGGTATGGTTAATGCCATTGTCGGTACTCTAATATTAATCGCCATTGGCGGCGGAATAGGAATTCCGGTAGGAATAATGACCGGTACTTATCTTTCCGAATTCGGAAAAAATAAATTTGGCGCTTTGGTACGCTTCCTAACAGATGTATTAAGCGGCGTTCCTTCGATAGTAGTTGGAGTTGTTGCATACACGCTGGTTGTAATTCCCATGAAACATTTTTCCGCTCTTGCTGGCGGTGTTGCGTTAGCAATATTGATGATACCGACAATTACGCGTACCACCGAAGAAATGATTAAGCTGGTGCCTCATTCTTATAGAGAAGCCGGGCTGGCGCTCGGAATTCCCAAATGGAAAACAACAGTAATGATTGTTTTAAAAACAGCCTGGAAGGGAATTGCGACAGGTATCTTACTGGGACTTTCAAGGGCTGCCGGTGAAACGGCACCGCTTTTATTTACCGCCCTTGGAAATAGGTTCTGGTCCACAAATGTTTTTCAGCCGATAGCTTCCTTAACGGTTTATATTTATGAGTATTCTACAGCCCCTTTTAAGGATTGGAATGACCAAGCTTGGACTGCAGCGCTGGTATTAATTCTTTTAATTTCTTTGCTTAGTTTGATATTTAGAATTATAACTCGCTCAAAATATAAGACGTAATTTAAATGAAGATAAACGAACAAATAGATATATCCGCAATAGTTGAAGAAAATATACAACCCCAAATGGCCAGTAAAATTTCTGTTAAAGATTTAAGTGCATTTTTCGGAAAGACAAAAGTTTTAAAAAATATTTCAATTGAACTTCCGGAGAAAAAAGTTGTTGCGATTATAGGTCCTTCCGGCTGCGGAAAATCTACTTTTTTAAGAAGTATAAACCGCATGCACGAAGTTGTCGGCGGAACCATCACCGGTAATATTTTTCTTGACGGTGAAGATATAATGAAACTTGATCCGGTTTACCTAAGAAGAAAGATCGGTATGGTATTCCAAAAGCCAAATCCTTTTCCTACAATGTCAATCTTTAACAATGTAGTTGCCGGGCTAAAGCTAAACGGTTTTAGAAACAGGAAAGCTTTAAAGGAAATTGTTGAGAAAAGTTTGAAGGCTGCCGCGCTCTGGGATGAAGTAAAAGATAACCTGAACGATTCCGGCGCTAATATCTCCGGTGGGCAGCAACAGCGCCTTTGCATTGCCCGTACTATTGCCGTTAACCCGGACGTAATTCTTATGGATGAACCGGCAAGCGCGCTCGATCCTATTTCTACAGCAAAAATTGAAGAATTAATTTTTGAGCTCAAAAAAGATTTTACAATTATTATCGTTACCCATAATATGCAGCAGGCAGCAAGAGTTAGCGATTATACTGCCTTCTTTTATATGGGCGAATTAGTTGAATACTCCGATACAAAAAAAATGTTCACTGCTCCTGACAAAAAACAAACAGAAGATTATATTACAGGCAGGTTCGGTTAAATTTTTAGGAATCATTAAAAAATAAAATGTTATCCTTGAACAAAAGTGAGTTCAAGTGCAAGATAAAGGGTTAGACTTTTTAATTTAAACTAATTTATAAAAAATAATTTAACAAATGGCAGCGCTATATGGAAAGACATTTTGAAAAAGAATTTGAAGAATTAAAAACTGCCATAAACAAGATGGCTTCTATTGTTGATGAGCAGGTGGAAAACAGCTTTAAAGATATGGAAGACCCCGAGGCCAGGCTTTATAAAACCGTAAAGCAAAGAGATAGGGAAGTTGATGCTTACGATAATTTGATAATGGCGCAATCCGAAAATCTGTTAGCGCTTTATCAGCCGGTTGCAAGCGATCTTCGTTTTATTCTAACCGCAATTAAAATAGACAGCCAGCTTGAAAGATGCGGCGATATTGCAGTTAACATTGTTCAGAGAATTAAAAAAACGGATAATTCCCGCGATATAATTGTTCAAACTGATCTCCCGGAAATGGCTAAGATTGCACGCCTTATGGTTAAGGATGCGATTACTTCATTTATCAACCGCGATCTCGAGCTTGCTAAATCTATCTGGGTAAATGATGATATCGTTGATGATCTTAATAAGAAAATCTTTAATCAGCTTGTAGATAAAATAAAAGCTAATCCTGAAATTGCCGAAGCGTGTGCGCATCTTATTGTTTTGGCAAGACAAATTGAAAGGCTCGCAGATCATGCGACTAA
>DAIERC010000241.1 GCA_027347125.1 Ignavibacteriales bacterium | reverse complement strand
CTTAACGAAGGTTTCGCGTCTTATTGAGAAGCTTTATATGCCGAGCATAAAGGCGGCGCGGGCGCCCTGCAGTCGGTAATGATGAGTAAATTCAATGAGAATTTTAAGGGAACACTTTATAACCCTAAAAATCTTTTCGGTTCAACCGTTTATGACAAAGGCGCATGGGTGCTTAATATGCTGCGCCGCGAAGTTGGAGATTCTCTTTTCTTCGGTATACTTAGGAAGTATTTTAAAACATACGAATATAAAAATGCTTCAACTGCCGATTTCAAAAATATCTGCGAACAAGTGAGTCATAAAGACCTTACTCAGTTTTTCGATCAATGGGTTTACACGGGAACCGGGATTATAGAGCTTAGATATAACTGGAAGGTTGCCGAAAAAGAAAGCTCGTTTGTTGTTAATATTGACCTGGAGCAAACTCAAAAAGGGTACGATGTGTATAAATTTCCGCTTGATGTAAAAATTAATTTTGAGGATAAAACCGGCCAGGTAAAAACTTTTTGGATAGACAGCCGTCAAAAAGAATTAAAAATAATAACATCGAAAAGGCCTGTAAGCATTAAACTCGATCCGGATAATTGGCTGCTGGCCTCAATACCCGGAGAATAATCGGTTGGTGAATTTGATTCTACATTTATTTTTTTGATATCATTATTTAACTTATTCCCTAAATAAAAAATAATTTTTTGGTGAACAACTCTTATCTATTTATATCCGATGTGCATTTAGGCCTTCAATCGAAGATCGTCGAAAAGCGTAAAGAAAGACTTCTTGTTGATTTTCTGAAAGTTGCTTCGGAAAATGCCAAAGAGCTTTTTATTGTCGGTGATCTGTTCGATTACTGGTTTGAATATAAACGTGTATATCAAAAAGGTTTTTTTAGAACATTTACCGCGCTGCAGGATTTAACCGAGAAAGGTATTAAGGTGCATTACATTATAGGTAATCATGATTTTATGCATAACAACTTTTTTCGCGATGAGATAGGCGCAAACATGTACGAAGAACCGGTAAGCGTGGAGCTGAACAATCATAAGTTTTTTATAGGGCACGGCGACGGCATGGTTAAAAACGATATCGGTTATAATATCTTAAAAAAAATATTAAGAAATAAAACCCTTCAAAAAATTTATTCGTGGGTTCATCCTGATATCGGCGTATTCATTGCAAGCAATACTAGTAAAACAAGCCGCGATTATACTTCTAAAAAAAATTACGGCGAAGAAGACGGACTGTTTGAAGCCGCTAAAACGAAAATTGATGAGGGGTATGAATATGTACTGTTCGGGCATCTTCATAGAAGGTGCTTGCTTAATTACAAAAACGGCGTTTACATCAACCTGGGATCCTGGCTTGACGCGCCTTGTTACGGCATCTTTAAAGATGATAAATTTGAAATAGTGGACTGGAATTAAAATGGCAAAAAGAAAATCCGGAACGGATTACGACAAGTACTTCTTCGACGCGAAAGCTAGAAATAAGAAAACCAAAATGGACGGAAATAAAAAGAAAAAACTGCTGATATTATACGGTATCGTTTTTGTCTTTGCTCTTGCGTATTTCATTTTTATTATAAGCGGCCTTCCTTCGCTAGAGCAACTGGAAAACCCTAAACCGCAGCTCGCAACCAAGGTTTACACCATTGACGGCGAACTGCTCGGCACCATCTCGATTCAAAATAGGATAGAAACAAAAATAGACAGCCTTCCACCATATATGGCAAACGCATTAATCTCTACGGAGGACAGAAAATTTTATACGCACTGGGGTGTTGACCTTACGCGCTTTATTAAAGCGATGATAAAAAACGTTTTAACTTTCAGGCATGAAGGCGCCAGTACAATTACGAAGCAGCTCGCAAAAAATCTTTATCATTTTAAAGTAAAAGATGAAAATATTTTTCAAACCGTAACCAGGAAGATACGCGAGTGGATAACCGCGGTTCAAATTGAAAAAACATTTACCAAGAAAGAAATTCTTCAATTATATCTTAACGTTTCGTATTTCGGAAGGGGAGCCTACGGCGTTGAGTCAGCCGCCAGAGTATATTTTAATAAAAAGGGAAAGGACCTAACGCTGCCCGAATGCGCTTTGTTCGTGGCGCTGCTTAAGTCGCCTGTTTATTACGATCCTGTAAAGCATCCCAAACATGCTATTACACGCAGAAACCAGGTAATGTATAATATGGTTGACAACGATATGCTTTCGGAAGCCGAATATGAAAAGCTTGATAAGCAACCGATTGATCTTGTGTCTGAAAAAATAAATTCTAATCCTACAATTGCCCCTTATTTTATGGAATACGTTAGACAGCAGCTGGTAAGCATGGCAGATAAATACGGCTATGATTTGTACCGTGACGGCTTGAATGTTTACACCTCTATTGATTATAAGATGCAGCAAATTGCCAACAAAGCTGCAGCCGATCATCTTAAAGAATACCAGGCGCTTTTTAACCGCGACTGGAACTGGAATTCGCATAAAGCTCTTCTTGCCAGCATAATGGACAGAGCTATTAAAGACAGCCATGAATATAACCTGGCGCAAACAACGCAGGAGAAAGCGCAAGTTTATAACCGGTTAAAATACGAACCCGATTTTATCGATTCGGTTAAGAAAGCTGCTACAACTATTCAGGTTGGTTTTGTGGTTATCGATCCTACAAACGGACAAATTAGAGCGATGGTTGGCGGTGAGAATCAGGATTTTGGCCGGGGCTTAAACCATGTTGTAGGTATAAAACGTCAGCCCGGCTCCGCTTTTAAACCTTTTACATATACCGTGGCTATAGATAACGGGTATTTTCCTGCATATACTTTATTGAACCAAAAATTTAATTACAACGGGTGGTCTCCAGATAATTTTGAAAATGATTACGGCGGATACATGACCCTGCGCCAGGCTCTGGCTCATTCTATAAACGTTATTGCCGGCAGATTAACCATAAGCAATATGGCTCCGCCTAGCCAGGTAGTTAAATATGCTCACAGGATGGGTATCGAATCGCCGCTTGAAGCGTTCCCGTCAATTGCCCTCGGCACTTCCAGTGTTTCGCCGCTGGAACTTACTTCGGCTTACGGCACCTTTGCGGATAACGGAATACATGTTTCGCCTATTTCAATTCTAAAAATTGAAGATAAAAACGGTATATTAATCGACAAGTTTGTTCCCGAATTTACTGAGGCCATCTCGCCGCAAACCGCGTCAATTATGGTTAGTATGCTTGAAGATGTCGTTAATTACGGTACGGGCGCAGGTATAAGAAGATTTTTCCAATACCCTGCCGCGGGAAAAACCGGTACAACACAAAACTTTTCTGACGCTTGGTATGTTGGTTTTACGCCTCAGCTTGTAGCTGGTGTATGGGTTGGCTTCGACGACCATAGGGTTAAGTTTACCAGTTCATACGGGCAAGGAGCGCGTGCAGCGGCTCCTATATGGGGAAGGTTTATGGAAGGCACTTATAAAGCGTTAAACCTACCGGTTAAATATTTTCAAATGGCGTCGGGTATAGATACCGTATCGTTTTGCAAAACCACAATGGACCTTGGCGATGCCAGGTTAGCCACTCCGTATTGCCCTTCAATAGTTAGAGATATAATTAATTCGAAGAATCCACCGCCCAAATGTGAAATCCACGGCGGCAGCGGAAGCAGAATAAAGAAGGAAGAGCATAAAGGCGATTCGGGTTGGTAATAAAAAATATTTTAAACCTTTTGTAACATTAGAAAAATTGCTTTTAAATATGTAAATTTGACCAAATATTTAATAAAATATTTTAAATGCTTAGTGGTTGATTTTCCCGACTAAGTACGCAATAAAAAATTTAATTGTTCTTGCCCGGATGGTGGAATTGGTAGACACGCTAGGTTCAGGGT
>DAIERC010000217.1 GCA_027347125.1 Ignavibacteriales bacterium | reverse complement strand
GGCGATGCTTTTCATGTTACCTACAAATACACTTTTGGCGGCGACATTATTTCAGATAACTCTACCGGACATGAAGGGCGTACTTTAGTTTGGAACTATACACTTGCTGATATAGGCGGAGGAAAAACTATTTCAGTAACTTTCAGGCCGTTCAAACTAAAAGAAACACCTCCGTGGATTTTTGCTCTTTCCGGGCTGGTTTTATTGATTGTTATTATTTTCCTTTTTAGAAAAAAGAAGGATTAATGCATGTTTCGCAACAATTTAAGCTATTTTACCGGTACAAATAAAAATGATCTTTTGTTGACATCAGAAATGGTTTTATTTATATTTCATGTCTGTTTTTAAAATAGTTGATAAACTAAGTATATAATTTATGGCTTCAAGTGATATTAAAGTTTTTTCGGGGAGTTCAAATATTTCTTTGTCCGAAAAAATTGCCCAAAAACTTGAAGCGCCATTGGGTAGCGTTGAATTAAAACGATTCAGTGACGGTGAAATTTGGGTTAAATTCGGCGAGAATATTCGCGGCGCAGAGGTTTTTATTATTCAATCTACAAATCCTCCGGCCGAAAATTTATTAGAACTTTTAATAATGGTAGATGCCGCTAAAAGAGCTTCTGCCAAAAGAATTACTGCCGTAATTCCGTATTTCGGGTATTCTCGTCAGGATCGTAAAGACCAGCCGAGAGTATCCATAACCGCAAAATTGGTTGCCAATCTTATAACTGGTGCCGGCGCTGATAGGGTTATGACAATGGATCTTCATGCTGCCCAAATTCAGGGCTTTTTTGACATCCCGTTTGATCACCTTTATGGGTCATCCATTTTTAGCGGGTTGTTCGATAAAGTAAGTGAAAATTTGGTTGTAGTTTCTCCGGATGTTGGAGGAATTAAAATGGCGAGATCTTATGCTAAAAGATTACATGCTGACCTGGTTGTAATTGATAAAAGAAGACCGAAGCAAAATCTTGCCGAGGTTGTACATATTATAGGTAACGTACAAGATAAAGATGTTCTTTTAGTGGATGATTTGATTGATACTGCGGGAACCTTTGTGGGTGCAATTGATGCGCTTAAAAACAAAGGGGCAAGAAATATTTACGGCGCAATTACTCACCCCATATTTTCAGGTAAAGCGCTGGAAAGAATTCAAAATTCTCAACTAGAAAAACTGTATGTGTCGGATACTATACCGTTAAAAAATAATATTGATAGTGGAAAAATTTCAGTAATTTCAGCTTCGGGAATTTTTGCCGAGGCAATTCGCAGAACATATAATAACGAATCAATTAGTTCGCTTTTTGATATAGATAAAGGATAATTTTAGTCTTTGGAGATGCAATGGAGAAAGTAGTCTTAAAAGCAAATGTAAGAACAACCACAGCAAAGTCTTCCAACAACAGTTTACGTAGGGAGGGAAGAGTTCCTGGTATTTTTTACTCAAAACATTCACAACCAATTTCAGTTGATGTAGCCGAAAAATCAATTAAGCCCTTGGTTTTTACTTCGGAAGCGCACTTGATATCGTTGCAGCTTAATGAAAACGAAGAGCATGAATGTGTAATTAAGGATGTGCAGTTCGATCCCGTTACCGATAGAGTAATCCATTTTGATCTGTTGGGATTGACTGTGGGTGAAAAATTTCAACTCGAAGTTCCTATCCAGTTTCACGGAAGTCCTGTCGGGGTTAAAGAAGGCGGCGTTCTTCAAACGCTTATACATAAATTGGATATCGAATGCTTGCCGAAAGATATTCCTCAACATTTAGATTTAAATATTCAAGATCTTAAATTAGGTGATGCTATACACGTAGCAGATCTTAATCTTGAAAATATAACAATACTTAACCCTGCCGAAACTGTTATTGTTGCCGTAACTCATCCTAAGGCTGAGAAAGAACCAGTTGCCGAAGGTGCAGAAGGTGCTGGCCCGGCAGAACCTGAAGTTATTGGCAAAGATAAAGAAGAAGAGTAATATTTTTAAATTGTGCGTGTAATATTTGGCATAGGAAATCCAGGCAACGCTTATTTAAATAACAGGCATAACGTGGGTTTCTTATTGCTAGATTATATAGCTAGTAAATATTCAAATTCATTTAACCCTTCAAAAGGTGATTACTACTTTTGTAACGGGAAAATAGGGGATACCGAATTTTCCCTTATAAAACCCACAACGTATGTAAACAATAGTGGCATAGCGGCTTCACAAGCATTGCAATTTTATAACATTAATCCTTCCGATTTTCTTATAGTTTACGATGATATCAACCTTAATTTTGCAACTGTAAGAGTTAGAGCGTCCGGCGGAGATGGAGGGCATAACGGCATCGGTTCTATTATTTACCACCTTCAAACAGACAAATTTCCCAGAATAAGAATTGGAATCGGAAGTAATTTCGAAAAAGGATTTATGGCAAATTATGTCTTAACTGATTTTAATAAGGACGAATTACAAGCATTAAAAAATACATTTGAACATAGTGTAAACCTGATTGAAGAATTTGTAAAAGGTGGTGTTAAGCAGCTTCTAGACGCCAATAGTAAGTTCAGCAAGGCAACTTCGCGAAAAAAATAATAGTTTATAACTCTATTAAAGCCAAAGATATTAAAGTTGATATCGCACTGTAAATGCGTTATTTAATCCCAAAAGATTCCTAATTTTATTGCAATATATTTTTACTTGTAATTGCTTCGCTAATTAAATAAATTTAGGGCTAATTTTAATTAAATATATGTTTAATCCCTGCTCTCCGCATAGACGGAGGGCCAAATTGACCGAAGGGAGGTGAAAAAATGAGGACAAAAGCCTACGAGAGCGCTGTTATTATTAACGCTGCTCTTGACGATGAACAGATCGAATCAATTATTTCCCGCATTAAAGATACAATTGTAAATAACGGCGGTGAAATAAGAGAAGTAGAGAATTGGGGGAGAAAAAGACTGGCTTACATGGTTAAGAAGAGTAAGATAGGTTATTATGCCATCTTTAGATTCAATGCTCCTTCTACTATCGTTGCTAAACTGGAAAGATTTTACCAACTGGATGAACAAATCTTACGGTATCTTACAATTGCTTTAGATAACGATGCTCTCCAACATCTCGAACAAAATAAACTTAATTCGATTAGTGTTGAAGCTGAAAAAACTGCCATTGCGGAAGAAACTGCGACAGTTGAAAAGAATGAAATTGATTCAGAAGAAAGTGGTAAATAATTAACAAATTAAGACTAAGTATGGAGGAAAAACCATGGCCGATTTGAAAATGCCGGAAATTAACTACGTAATTGTTGCCGGAAACTTAACAAAGGATCCTGTTTTTAGGCAAACAACTAATAGTACTCCAGTCGTTAATTTTTCTATTGCCTCAAATAGAAAATATAAGGACAGCACTAACCAGTGGCAAGAGGACGTATGTTATGTGGGCATTGTTGCATGGAATAAATTGGCAGAAAGCTGTCGAGACCGATTAAAAAAAGGTTCCGCTGTTCTTGTTGATGGCGAGTTACAAAGCAGAAGTTGGAAATCTGAAGACGGGCATAACCGGAGCATCGTTGAAATTAAGGCCAGAAGAATTCAGTTCCTTAATAAACGTGGAAAATTAAACGGTACCGACGATGGTTTAGATGGCCAGGGCGATGAGCTCGAAGTCTTTTCGGATGACGATAGTGTAGATTACACTGAGGATTCGTTCGATAAATTCTTGTCCAGCGAAGAATCAGATTTAATAAAGTAATTTGGTGATAAAATGAGAAAAGAAGTAAAAACTAAAAAAATTTGTAGGTTTACCCAGAACAAGGTAAAATACATCGATTATAAAGACGTTAAACTGTTACAGCGGTATGTTACCGAGCAGGGAAAAATAATTCCGAAAAGAATTACCGGTACCAGCTCCAAATATCAGAGACAATTAGCTATTGCCATTCAACGCGCTAGGCATATGGCTCTGTTACCTTATGTATCAGACACTGTAAAATAGCATATCTGAGGAGAAAAAATGAAAGTAATACTTAGACAGAATTTTGAAACTCTCGGACAAATCGGAGACGCTGTAGACGTTAAAGATGGATATGCCAGAAATTATTTAATCCCTCGTAAAATTGCTTATGCAGCGTTAAAAGGGAATATTCAAGCTCTTGAAGAAGAGAAGAAGAATCTTGCAAAAAGGAGACAACAAGAGATTGAGTCCGCCGAAAAATTGGCTGCCGAACTCGAAAAAGTTTCCGTTACCATTCCGGTACAGGTTGGTGAGGAAGATAAAATTTTTGGCTCAGTTACAAATCAAATGATAGGCGATGCCCTCAAAGAAAAAGGTTATGAGATTGATAGAAGAAAAATTGAAATTGAAGAACCTATTAAATCTTTGGGCATTTACGGCATTAGCATCAGGCTTCATTCAAGCGTAACAGCTAATATTAAAGTCTGGGTTGTCAGAGAATAAAATTTGTCCCACATAAATAAAAAAAAGGAAAGCGTATGCTTTCCTTTTTTGTTTTAAAATATTTAAAACCGGATTATCTTACTTTTATTTTCTTTTCCCTAACAAGTTTTGCTACTTCGCCAGTTCCATTTTTTGTGATGCCTTTTATGGCCTTAGTGGATAATTTTAGAGTAACATATCTGTTTAGTTCTTGAACCCAAACTCTTTTTTTCTGAAGATTGGGTAGAAATCTCCTCTTGCTTCTGTTATGAGCGTGTGAGACGTTGTTTCCTGTTATCGGGCCAATCCCAGTTACTTGACATCTTCTAGCCATTTAGCTCTCCTTGATAACTTCCCTATGTTTAAAATTTGAACCATAAATATAACAAAAATTTCCTGAAAAAATAGCTATTTAAAAAATATTTTTTCCATTCTTTTCTCTTTTTTGTGAGACGAAATAAATCTTAATATTTGTTATTGACAATAATTATATCCTTCTTATCTTTCAGTTAAGACTTCAAGCTATTCTTTAAAAAGGAGTATGCTGCACAAAACCAGCAATCCATACCTTCATTTAAAAATGATTTAATACCCTATCGAAAGGAGTATTTTATGGAATACTATGAGCTTCATCCCGATAATCCACAGTTAAGATATATTAACAAAGCTGTTGAAGTTTTGCGCGACGGAGGCGTTATTATATATCCTACCGATACAGTTTACGGAATTGGCTGCGATATTTTTAACAAAGACGCGCTTGAACGAATTTTTTCTATTAAAAACGATAACAACTCTAAGCTCTTTAGTTTTGTTTGTTCTGATTTGAAAGATATTTCGAAATACGCTAAGGTTTCTGATTATGCTTATAGAACTATGAAACACCTTCTTCCAGGGCCGTATACTTTTATTCTTCCCGCCGCTAAACTGGTACCCAAAAAATTATGGAGCCAAAGAAAAACCGTTGGGATAAGAGTACCGAATCATAATGTTACGTTAAGATTGGTTCAAGAACTAGGAAATCCTATTATAAGTACCAGTACAACCAACAGGAAAGGCGCTATTTTAATGGACCCGTTTGAAATAAAAAACATTTTTAATTCTCAGGTTGATTTGATGCTATCATCAGGAAGTATTGCCGGCGATCCGTCTAGCGTGATTGATTTGAGTATGGAAGAACCGGAAGTGATTAGAGAAGGCGCCGGCGATGTAAGTATGTTTGTGTGATTGTATAAAAAAGGCTGGTGTTTTAACCAGCCTTTTTTTATTTCTTACGGAAAATTTGTGTTGAAGATGCCTGTGCCTGAGTTGTTAAAATTATTTCATTAATGTTTACATGTTCAGGCCTTGTTGCGCAGAACAAAACTGCGTTAGCCACATCTTCGGGCGCAAGAGGTTTTATCCCCTCATACACCTTCTCGGCTTTGCTTTTATCTCCCGAGAATCGTACTTCACTGAACTCTGTGTATACCATTCCCGGATCTACGGTACTCACTTTAATGTTTTTATCCAAAACGTCTATTCTAATGGATTGGGTAAGTGCGTTAACCGCAAACTTTGTTGCGCAGTAAACGTTTCCGTGTGTGTATACCTCGTGGCCCGCTGTAGAGCCGATATTAATTACGTGTCCTTTTTTGCGTTCTACCATAACAGGAAGAACCTGACGTGTAACATATAATAATCCTTTTAAGTTTGTGTCTATCATTTCTTCCCACTCTTCAACATTGCCTTCAAATAATTTGCTGAAACCTCTGGCTAATCCCGCGTTATTTATTAATATATCTATTTGCTTCCATTCATCAGGCAGTAAAAAAATTGCTCTTTTTACTTCATCATAGTTTCTTACATCCAGCTTAAAATCAAGAACCCTAACTCCGAATGTTTTTCTAATGGAATCGGAAACTAAATTTAATTTTTCAATGCGCCTTGCGGAAAGCACAAGATTAGCACCTTCACCGGCAAATAATTC
>DAIERC010000154.1 GCA_027347125.1 Ignavibacteriales bacterium | reverse complement strand
GCGAACTCAATATGAAAAACTTCAAGCGCAACTGGTGGATTTAACAAATACTGCTTCAACATATTTCGGTGTTACCTTAACAGATTATTTTAATTCTTAATTGATATGAAAAACAAAATAGAAAGAATCAAATTTTTACTTAGCGAAGCACATAAAAACCTGTGTAATATTACTGAAGATAACTTTGATGAAACGTTACTCCGTGTGAAAAAAATGTTAGCAGAATCACAAAAGAATAAATCTTATCTTTTGGCTAAATTTTCGATGCCTGAATTAAAGATTTTTGAGCCGGAATTAACTAAACTCTCTAAACAAATTTCTGAAACATTCGATAATATAATTGAGAAAAAAAGACAAGATATAGCAGTTGTTGCAGATAGAATTAAATTTGTGCAGAATCAAAAGAAATTAGTAAATTACCACAGGTAAAAACATGAATATAAAACCTTTATCAAATAACCCATATTTTTCGCGGGATATCTCGGGAAAAACATCAGATTCGAAAGAGCAAGTGAATGTGAATCCTAAAATAAAGGATAAGCTCGAATTATCCGATGAAGCTAAAAAAATCCAAACTTCTGCCGCAAACGGAAAAAACCTGGAAGAAATAAAGGCTAAAGTTGCCAATAAATTTTATGATTCGGAAAAAGTACTAAATACTGTTGCAGATAAAATTATGAAAGAATTGGGTTCGAATTAATAAAATGAGCGAAAATATAGGTTAATCTTCCCTCCGAACGGCTTCGTTTCTCGATTTCATGGCTTAATCATGGAATAAAAGTTGCTAATTTACATTATAATATTTAATATACTCCTTCAAAAATATCATTTATATCTTTAGCAGCTTTTGTATTTATTATGGCCGACGATAACATTCAGGACAATAAACTACAGATTCTTGGAAAACTTACTGCAAGTTTAATTCATGAAATAAGAAATCCGCTTTCTGCGATAAAATTAAATTTGGATTATCTTAAAATGATTGAAAACGAATTGCCGGCAGAAGCAATTGAATCTGTAGATTATTGTAAAGACGCCTTGCTTAGAATTCAATACCTTGTTGATAACGTACTTTCCTTCTCAAGAAAAAATTTAAACGGATTCAAACTTTGCTCAGTTAATGAAATTACCGTGAGCGCCGTGTCTATTATGAAATACGATGCGGAGAGAAGAAACGTACAGATTAAAACCGAACTAGACGAATCGATTCCCGAAGCTAATTTTGACAAAGGCAGGCTTCTCCAGGTTTTTCTAAATCTTATTACCAATTCCATTGAATCGTGCCTTAACGGCGGAAATATTATTATCAAAACTTACCGTGATACCAACGAGCAGTTTGCCTGGGAAATAAACGACACCGGCATGGGAATAAGTGACGAGAACAAGGATAAAATATTTACGGATTTTTATACAAATAAAGAAAAAGGAACCGGGCTGGGCTTAAGCGTTTGCAAAATGATTTTAAAAGAGTACAACGCCGATATCAGCTTTGAAAGCACGGTTGGCAAAGGGACCAAATTTTTTATAAAATTTAATTCAAACCTTTTACAGGGAAGTAATGAAATTCAAAATATTAATTATAGATGACGATAACCTCGTATGCATTTCGTTAAAGAAACTATTAATAAAGCTCGGATATGACGTAGAAATTTGTTTAAACGCGAATGAAACTTACGACAAGATCGAAGAATTTGAACCGGATATTATTCTTCTTGATATTTATCTTACAACACACAACGGTCTGGATCTTTTAAAACAATTCCAAAAAAAATATTACCACATTCCCGTAATAATGATTACCGGCTACTCGGATGTTAAAATAGCCGTTACCGCAATTAAATCGGGCGCTTTCGATTTTTTACTTAAGCCTATAGACATTGAGCAGCTGCAAATAGTATTGCAAAAGGCCATTGACAGCGTTACTTTAAAATCAGAAGTAGATAAACTTCATCAATTATTACAAAATGAAAATGTTCTTACAAAAGAATTTTTTGGTAAAAGCCCGAAAATAAAAAGGATACTCGGCTCGGTTGAAAAACTGGCGAAAAGTTCCGATACAACCGTACTAATTGAGGGGGAAAGCGGAACAGGCAAAGAAGTTTTTGCAAAATTTATTCACCAGCAAAGCCCGCGCAACGACGCGGCGTTTATTCAAATAAATTGTTCCGCCATACCAAAAGAACTTGCCGAAAGCGAATTGTTCGGGCACGAAAAAGGCGCATTTACCGGCGCGCTGCAAAAAACAAAACTTGGAAAGTTTGAACTTGCAAACAACGGCACAATTCTTCTTGATGAGATTGGCGAATTGTCTTTAGATATGCAGGTAAAATTATTAAGGGTTTTGCAGGAAAGAAAATTCTACAGGCTGGGCGGTGAAAAAGAGATTTCGGTTAACGTAAGGGTGCTTGCTGCAACAAATAAAAATCTTGAAGAGGAAGTTAAAAGGGGAAATTTTAGAGAAGACTTGTACTACCGTTTAAATGTTGCAAAAATAAATGTTCCGCCGCTGCGCGAACGAAAAGAGGATATTTCCATGCTGGCTTATTCTTTTCTTCAGGAGTTTGCCTCAAAGTTCGATAAAAATATTAAAGGAATTGAACCCGCCGCGGTAGCTTTACTGGAGTCGTATCCGTGGAAAGGTAATATCCGCGAGCTAAGAAATATAATGGAGAGGGCGATATTATTAATTGAAGAAGACGAACTTAAAGAGCATCATTTGAGTTTCTTGCTCGAGTCCTCAATTTCCAGGCCCGAAGATGAAGATAAATTTGTTCTTAAAATTCCGTCAGCCGGCGTAAAGATAGATCTGGTGTTGCGTACATTAATTCAGAAGACTTTAAAAATTACAAACGGTAACCAGGTTAAAGCCGCAAAAATTTTGGGGCTGTCCAGATCAAAATTAAGATATAGGATGGAACAACTTGGAATCGAAGTAACTAAAAATATCCAATAGTTACTTTTTAAGGGGATCGAAGATAATTGTAAAAGTAGTGCCCTTACCTTTTGTGCTAGCAACTTTGATATCTGCTTTATTTATTTCTACGTATTTTTTAACCAGCGCCAACCCTAAGCCTATCCCTTCAAAATGACGCGTCATACCGCTGTCTTCTTGTGAGAATGGATTGAACAGCTTTGTAAGATATTCCGATGAGATGCCGATTCCAGTATCACTAATATCAACACAAACTTTGTTTTCCCGGTTATAAATTGTAACTGCAACTTCGCCATGTTCGGTATATTTTATGGCATTGTCAATCAGATTAACGAATACTTGTGAAATTGAATACCGGTCGGTTGTTACTATAAAATCATCCGCATTATTTGTAAATGTTAGCGAGATATTTTTTTGCTTTGCTCTTGAATAAAATTCGAGAATAACGTCCTCAAGCAGATCTTCTTCCAAATTTGTTATTTCAAAATTTGTATCATAGTTGCCGGTTTGTATACGCGATAAGTTAAGCACAAGCTCGATGGTGCGGATAAGCCGCTGCGAACTGCTGTCTATTACCTGGAATGTGGACTCAAGGCCTTCGGGAAGTTTGTCTTCAAATTCTTCTTTTAGTACCGAAGTGTAGGCCAGGATATTATTTAACGGCGTTCTTATTTCGTGCGACATCTGCGCTAAGAATTCGGTTTTAAGCTTGTCCGATTTTTCCGCATTTTCTTTGGCAATAATTAATTGCGTCTCTTGTTTTTTCCGGAGAGTAATATCTTCCTGCACCGATAGGAAATGAGAGACCTTTCCGTCTTCATTCATAATAGGAGAGATGGTTGCCGACTCCCAAAACAATTCACCATTCTTTTTTTTGTTAAGAAATTCGCCGCGCCATTCTTTGCCGGAGGCAATGGAAGAGCGGATGTGTTCCTTTGTTTCTTCATTCAAGTTATTGGTTGATAAAATACCCGGGCTTTTTCCAATAGCTTCTTCCATGGAATACCCGGTTGTTTGGGTAAACTTGGGGTTAACGTATTCAATTGTTCCTTCGATGTTGGTTATAATAATTGATGCGGAACTTTGTTTTACCGCAAGTGAAAGCATTCTAATTTGTTCTTCGGTGTTTTTCCTTTCGGTAATATCTCTGTAGATGCCTTGAACTGCCGGTTTGCCTTTCCAAATTATTTCGGACACACTTACTTCAAGTTGTATCAAACGGCCGTCTTTGGAAATTCCGGTCATTTCATAACGTGAAGGAATAGCTGCCGGCGCGTAATTGGCTTTAAATCTTTCAAAACGCTTCTCAATATTCTTAACACTTTCAGGAGCAACAATCTGCATAACGTCAAAGTTTTCAGATGAAACATCTTCGGCAGTATAACCGAATAATTTTTCCCACGCGTGGTTTACCAGCAATAAACGCCTTCCATGCAATACATATATCGGGTCGATAGATGTTTCTATTAAAGTTCTGTATCTCAACTCGCTTTTTACAAGTTCTGCCAAGGCTTTTTTGCGCTCGGTAATGTCGCGGCCTATAAATTGCGCCGCATACGGCAAGCTGTTCCGGTAAACGAGAGACGCTGTTACTTCAACAAAATGTTTGGTCCCGTTTCTTGCAGTAATTTCAAGTTCAATTATATCTGTCTGAAGTTTTTTATCTTTCAGTTCCTCAATTAAGTTGTAAATTACCGGAAGTTGATCCCGGTTAATAAAACCGGAAATATTTATACTGTTTATTTCGTAGTGAGAGATATCCAATATATTTAATGCCGCGGGGTTAGCATCAATAAGATTGCCTTCCATGTCGTGAATATAAATTAAATATAACGGACTGTTGTACAGCGCCTTATACCGGCCTTCAATTTCCTTTAGTTTTTTATCCGAAGTAAATTTGTATAAAGCCATTTCTATTGAACCGTAAAGCTCTTTTTCTTCGAACGGTTTAACAACATAGCCGAAAGGTTCCGTAATTTTAGCTCTCGTAAGAGTTTTTTCATCGGAGTACGCGGTAAGATAAATAACCGGAATATCGAACAGATCTTTTAACAATGCGGCGGTTTCAATGCCGTCTAGCTTTCCTTTAAGTTGAATGTCCATCAATATTAAATCGGGAACATTGTTGCGGACAAATTGAATTGCATCTTCTCCCGATGTAACAATACCGGTTACATCGTAGTTACGATTTTGCAAAACTTTTTTTAAATCTACCGCAATAATTGTTTCGTCTTCAACTATTAATATTTTATTCTTATACATTCAAACAATCCGGTAATCCGTTTTAAGAGTTTAGATGAAAAGGTTAATTTCCTTTTATGGCTTCAACAATTTAAAAATTATTTACTTTGAATATTTAATCCGTAAACTTTTGCAAAGTAAATGTAAACGAACTGCCTTTACCGACCTGGCTATTAACCCAAATTTTTCCGCCTTGCTTTTCAAGAAGCTCTTTGCAGATGGTTAAACCAAGCCCGGTGCCGCTTTCCTTATTGGTGCCCACGGTAGTATGCTGCGTATCTATCCTGAATAATTTTTCAATATCTTCGGGAGCAATTCCTATCCCGGTGTCGGTAACTGTTAATTCAATATTAGCTCCAGCTTCGACGGCAGAAATTTTTATAACGCCGCCGGTGTTAGTAAACTTGATTGCATTGGTAATTAAATTTTGCAATGTAGAATTAAGGACGTTCAAATCAGTATATACAAATTGCGTTGTATTTATTTCGCTTATTAGCTTTATGTCCTTTTTAGAAGCGTTTCCGTTAAGAAGATTGATGTTGTAAAGAACCTCTTCCTGCAGATCTATTTTGTCGGGTTTTATATCTATTTTCCCGGTTTGAATTCTAGACCATTGCAATAAATTTTCCAGTAAATTAAAAAGGCTCTTTGTAGAATTATGAATATTTGAGGTAAACAACTTTATTTCGTCGATAGAGAGATTATCAAACTCTTCCACGAGAATATTTGATAGACCCAATAAGCCTTGAAAAGGGCTTCTAAGATCGTGCGAAATAATCGAGAAGAATTTATCCTTATTTTCATTAAGCTCTTCAAGCTCTTTGGTATATTTTTTTATAGCTTCTTCGGCGGCTCTTCTTTCCGAGATATCGAAAGCTAAGCCTATCAATCCTAAAATTTTTCCACTGTCGTCTTTTAAAGGAACCTTACGGGTACCGACAACAATTAATTTTCCGCGATCATAAAGTTCTTCTTCATAAACATAGTTCATCTTTCCGGTACTTAGAACATGCATGTCGTCTTTATTGAGTTTTGCGGCAAGCACAGCCGGGAAAAGGTCAAAGTCGGTTTTGCCTATTATTTCTTCTTTTGAATAACCGACTGCGTCGCAAAATTTTTGATTTGCGGTAATATATTTCGCATTGCTGTCTTTGAAGAACGCGTAGGCAGGCAAAGAATCGAGCAGAGTAGTTACTTCACGCTGGTGCCTTCTTAATTCTTCTTCAACCATTTTTCTTTCGGAGATGTCTCTTATTATAACCTGCACCGCGTTTTCATTCTGAAATAAAACGTTGTTTGCGGTTAATTCTACGCTTATGAGCGAGCCGTCCAGCCTTTCGATTTTTTGCTCATGAAGCGGAACATTGGTATCATCACCGGTAAAGTTTTTTAAACGCGCTTTTGAAACATCGATCGACTGCGGATGAAACAAATTTTTAATAGGCTTGTTCAGCAATTCGTTTCTATCGGATGCCCTAAAAAGTTTTACGCCGGCATCGTTTGTAAAAATTATTTTGCCTTTATTATGAACAATTATGGCGTCGGGCGACATTTCCACAAGCTGCCTGTATCTTATCTCGCTGTCGTGTAAAGCAATTTCTATTTTCTTTCTTTCGGTGATGTCCCTGGCAATACATTGAAAACCTTTAATTTGCTGATCCTCGGTGAGAAAGTTTGTGTTTTGGCCGTACCATTTTATTTCATTGTTTTTAGCAACAATAGGGTACTCAATATATCCCGGATTTGTTTTGCCTGTTAGGTGTTTCTTGTAGAAGTCGATAACATTTTTTCTGTGCTCGGGTAAAACTAATTCAAAGCAATCTATGTCTTTTATCTCTTCGAAAGAGTAGCCTATATTTTTTAAACCTGATTCGTTAATAAAAATTATTTTCCCGTTAAGATCGCAAGCAAAAATTATATCAACCGCGTTCTCAATTACCTGTTTATACTTTTCGTTGGATTCTACTAAAGCTATTTCCGTTTTTTTATTTTTTGTTTCAAACTCAAACTGTTGAAGCGCATAAGCAATTTCCCTGGAAATGCCCAGCAATAAATTTGATTCTTCTTCTTCCAGTTCCCGGTCTTTAATTATTACAGAAAGAAGCCCGAACACTTTTTGATCCGACTCGAGCCTGATAAATAAAGCTTTTTTATTATCGTCCAGGCCTATCATTGAACCCTTCTCATGAACAATACCGGAATGGTTTATAGTTTTCCTGAACCATGCGGGATATTCTCTATCGGCAAGTTGTTGAGACAATGCTGAAAAATTTTCTTCCAATCCTTCCTCCGCCGATTCCGAAATATTATTCATATCATCGAGCAATAATATAAACGAAGCGCAGTAGTCCGGCGGTGCAGTAAAATTTTTACAAATAATTGAAAGCAGATCAGTGCGGTTCATGTTTTTATTTAGGTGGGAGTAAATTTTGTTTGATACTTCCAGCAAGTGATGTACGCGTGCTTTTTCCTTCTCCATCCTGTCGCGGTAAACGGCCATCTCAATGGTTGCGTACAATTCCCGTTCGTTGAACGGTTTTAAAATATATCCGAACGGCTGCG
>DAIERC010000151.1 GCA_027347125.1 Ignavibacteriales bacterium | reverse complement strand
ATAGTTCAATCTGCCAAAGAATGAAACCAGATAATACTCGTTTTTATACGGTGTTGTTAGTGCACCGGGTAGTGTCGGATCAAACGCATGATGAGAATTTACTCCTTCATTATAAAAATGCTGCCATGAATAACCACCGGTAACATCAAATTTATGAATACCTAATTCTTTAATATAGTTTAGATAAAAATCCAACAAACTATTAGTCTTGGTCTGGCTATAAGTTGTAATTTGCGTTTCCGGTGTTCTATACGACCAGCCGGCTAAAGTATCCAAAATATCGCTGCCATCTGTTTTATAGTAGTCATAGCCCAGATTTAACGTTGCTTTAAAACCGGCTACATAAGGAAGTTTATAGTCAAATTTGCCACCGAAAGTATATCGTTTGACATCGGAGGTATTAGAGCGATAATTTAATGCTGCAACCGGATTTATTGTTGCAATATTTATTGGCCGACCATTAATGCTTGAGTCTCCCAGCAAAGTCCATGTTGTATAGCCGCCGTATCTTGAGTTGCCATTTTTAACAGGCTGCGTCGGATCATATTGAACAGCAGCGCTAATTGCATCGTTATTTGAAAAATTATTGCTAATCCATGAACCAAAGCCATTTAAATCTATGCTCAAATCGCCGTTTAATAATGTTGGAGTTACAGCAAGGGAAACATTCTTCCTATCTATATTATTGTATTTCAAAATTCCATCCTGGTACAAATAATCCAGAGAAAGGCGGTATGGAACCGAACCTATAGCGTGGCTTATGCTCAAATTGTGTTCAGTTTCGGGAGCAGTTTGATAAATTTCTTTTTGCCAATCTGTATTTGCCGTTCCCAATCGGTTTAACGCTACTGCGGATAATCCATAATTAGCAACTCTATCGGCAATTAAAGCTCTGAACTGATTCCCATCAAAAACGGATAAGAATTTCTCGGCTGCACCTAAAGAGAAATTACCTGTATAATGTATTTTCATCGGTTGTTTATCACTGGTAACCGTGCCTCTTTTGGTTGTTATTATAATAACACCATTGGAAGCTCTCGAACCATAAATGGCTGTTGCCGAAGCATCTTTTAAAACCGTAACCGATTCAATATCATTCGGGTTAATTGTCGAAAGCGGATTTGCCATACCCGAAATTCCGGCACTCTCCAAGGGGATACCGTCAATAACTACTAAAGGATCGTTATTGGCAGTTATTGAAGCACCGCCGCGGATACGGATCTTAGTTCCGGCGCCTGCAGCACCGCCAAGAGTATTTACAACAACTCCCGGTAATTTACCAATAAGTAAGTCCTGCGGTGAAGTGATTGCTCCCTTGTCGAAGTCCTTTGCGGAAATAGCCGCAATTGAACCGGTAGCATCGGACTTTTTAACTTGTCCGTACCCGATTCCAACTACCTCTACTGCTTTAAGCTGCCAGGCCTCAGGTCGTAAAGAGACATTTAAAAATGACTGATCGGCAACAGCAACTTCCCTTTTGGCATATCCTACTATAGATACTACCAGAGTATCGCCTTTATTTGCTTTTAATCTGAATATTCCGTCAATATCAGCAGTGGTACCTCTTGTAGTGCCTTTCACTTCAATATTAGCAAAAGCTAATGCACTTCCATCCTCCGCACTAGTTACTTTTCCGCGTATCTCCCATTCCTGTGCAAAAAGAAATGAACCAGCTTGAAGTAGCAAAAACACAAAAACAAATAGAGTTTTGATATTTACACTGTGTTTATCGTGCCTTTTTAATTTAGCAGAAAATAATGGAATTCTACTAACTGTTAAACTTAAATGGCTCATTGCGCTACTGCAAGAATTTACCAATAAGTTTACTCGTTTTGGCGTTGCCATATACTTCCTCATTGATTTTTATTAATGAAATTTGTTAGTTGAAATAAAAAACTTTTCTACCGTATGCATTCTTTACCGTGGTACTGCCGGTACTGCAAGACGTTTCTCCTGATCCAATTTCGTTAAAATACAGAGTGTCTGTTTGGAATAATAAGAGTGATGGAAAAAATAAAAGAGATATGAATGATAATAAAAATAACCGTAGAAAAAATTTCATGCCTGCCCCTGGGAAATAAAATTATCGATCATAAATTGCAACATTTGGGTTAAATAATTCCAGCTTTTTTACCACAAATCAAATGACGGAAATAAGAAATCAGCTTCAACATACAATCCTCATTTTTTGAACTAGTAACTTCTGCTTATTTCCTTATAATCATATTACGAATATTATTGTATACATAAATTTTAGTGCAAAAATTTTGGGATAAAAATTTTTTCTTCCATAAAAGCTACTCAATAACTCTTCCTCAAACTACTACACAAACAAAGGTTTTTTGATCTGTAACTTTACAAAAACAACATCTATCCTACCTAAATAGATAGGGTACGTATTTATGTCCTTTTTTCCCTCAATTTTCACCGATACTTACCTAAATTAATTTCTCTTTTATGGCTTTAACAACCGCCTCCGATTGCGAATGAACATGCAGCTTTTTATAAATATTTCTAAAATGAAAACGAACTGTTTCAATACTTATAAACAAAGAATCAGCTATTACTTTAAAGCTGTTGCCTTCAACCAAGCCGCTTAATATTTCTTTTTCTCTAGGTGTTAATACATACTTAGACGAGGTTTGCGGCTGTTTATTCTGTTGGAAAAGGTCAATCACTTTTCTTGCTATATGCGAACTCATCGGAGCGCCGCCATGGTAGGCTTCCTGAATAGCTTCAAGCAGTTTTGAAGGCGGAGTTTTCTTAACCAAATAACCGCAAGCACCGGCACACAGCGCATCGAATATCAAATCATTTTCTTCATATACAGTTAATACCAGTATAGTAAGATCAGGCAGAATTTCTTTTGCCCTTTTTATACCTTCAATACCGTTCATACCGGGCAGGCCTATATCCATAAGAAGAACATCCGGGTTCAGTTTTTCCAGCTGCACCAACATCATTTCGCAAACCGAAAACGAAGCCGCACAAGTGTAACCTGCCGTGCCGTCTATTAAAATTTCCAAACCTTCGCGTATGGTATCGTTATCTTCAACAACAACTACATTGATCATTAAAAGCTCCGGTGGTAACTACCTTATTACATTATAAAACTTTAACATAAATACATCGGTCTTATAAAACCGAAATTCCGTTGTAAGCACGGAAGAAAATCTATTGCAAATCATTGCTTTATACTACTACCTAAATGCGGGTATTTTAATGTATGCTTATTGCGGTGCCATTTATTTACTACCTAAATTGACGGGAAGACAATTGCCTCTTATCTCAAAGGGTAATTAAATAATACCTTCCTTAATAGCTTTTGCTACCGCTTCAGATTGGGAGTGCACGTGCAGTTTTTTATATATGTTCCTGAAATGAAACCTTACGGTTTCTATGCTTATAAATAAAGAACCGGCAATAGTTTTAAAACTATTGCCTTCAACTAACCCGGAAAGTATTTCTTTCTCACGCGGTGTAAGAAGAGCCGAGGTTGGCTGTGGAGTGCTCGGTTTCTTATTCTGGAAAAAATCAATTACTTTTCTGGCAATGTTCGCGCTCATAGGCGAACCGCCCTCATGGGCTTCTTTAATAGCATCCAGCAGTTTTGAAGGCGGAGTTTTTTTTACCAGGTAGCCGCAAGCCCCCGCGCAAAGGGCATCAAAAACTTTTTCGTTTTCTTCGTAAACAGTAAGCACCAAAATTGTTAATTCGGGTATAATTTCTTTTGCTTTTTTTATACCTTCTATGCCGCTCATGCCAGGCAAGCCTATATCCATCAACATTACATCCGGTTCAAGCTTGGCTAAACTCTTCAGCATCGGCTCGCATCTGGGAAAAGTTCCCACACAAGAATAATCGGCGGTACCGTCAATTAATATTTTTAAGCCTTCCCTTATGGCATCGTTGTCTTCAACAATTATTACTCTAATCATTTATGTACCTTTAACCAAATTTCAACTATGATTATTACAAAAGTCCGGATTTTTTTCAACACAATTTTACAGGATATTACCTGTAAAATTTAAAGTAGTTCCTTCGCCTCTTTTGGATATTATATTTATTGTGCCGCCTATTGATTGAG
>DAIERC010000117.1 GCA_027347125.1 Ignavibacteriales bacterium | reverse complement strand
TCGGTGGCGGTTTCAATTCTATTTCCGTCAATCATTGTTACGATGCTCGATTTACTTAATCCCCTTATTGAAATTTGTGTTCCCCAAATTCCGTCGCGTTGCATAGCCAGGCCGGGTTGATCCTTAAGCAAGTCGGAAACCGAAATTGAATTTAACGAATTAATTTGAGACGAGGTTACAATATCTACGGGAATGGGTTCATCATTTAAGAATGAAATATTTTTTGTGGTAAACACCGGAACCTCACCAAACATAATCGGCGAAGGCTTTAGTGAAATATTAAGATGCCGGCTTGAACTAGGTAAGATGTTTATTCTCTTTTCTTCAGTTTTAAAACCTATATATGAAAAGTAAATTGTATAATTGCCCGAAGGAATATTATGCAGTTTATAATTTCCGGAAGCATCTGTAACGGTGCCAGATTTAAGGGAAGAAATTATGACGTTAACGAAAGCCAGCGGTTTTCCGGTATTAAAATCTTTAACCATGCCTTCTACATTACCGCTTTGCGCTAATAGTGAGGATGAAAATACAATTATAAAATAAAATAACGAAACTCTTTTCATAGTAACCCCTAAAAGATATAATCGTTTGTTGTAGTAAGAAAGCAATTAAATAAGCGCGGCAATATTAGCGGTGCCGAATCAACGCAACCAATCTGCCGCGCACCATACTTTTATTAAATCTACCATGGTCATCATTCAACAAATTGTTTCTCCCCGCATGGTATCTTATCTTACCGATAATATTAATGATTACGGCAAGTATTGTCTTCTTTGGAAACAAGATCACCTGTTAGGAATTTTTTTACCGCTTCTTCAGCATCATCTTCATCCGTAAGAATTGGATTTATGTGGCTTGCCTTTAAGTCTTCAATAACACGCCAGCCGCCGCTTTGAAAAATTACATGATCGCAATCTTTAATAATTTCTATTAATGCATTATGATTATGACTGTGGCCTTCGCCATGTTCATGCTGATGGCCTTCGTGGTGTTCATGGTTACCGTGGTGTTCATGATGACGAAATGTATTTTCCCTGATTTCCCTGTTTAATATCTCATTTTCATTTGTTTCAAATACTACAAACGCTTTGCATCTTCCGAGATGGCCGCTTACGTTTACATGGTTGTTTGATGCAACTGCTACTTTCATTTTAGGATCCTTTCTTTTTATTCTGAGCACTTGGGGCAATGGCTAAGTTGCCGTCTTTTTTTTATTCTTAATTTTAAACCGCAGTTGGGGCAAGAGAACTGAAGTTTTTCTTTTAATTCTGAAGACAATTCATCCGAAATTTTTATTGCCTTTCCGTTAATTATTCCGTCGGCAATTTTGGCTCTTGCTTTGTTTACAATCCGGCCGAATGTTGGCCGCGAAATGTTCATTTGAAGTGCCGCTTCTTCCTGAGATAAATTCATCAAATCGCTTAAGCGTATGGCTTCAAGTTCATCGCCTTCCAGAATTATTTCTTCCAGATGATTTAATGACACTCCCGCCGGCTTAAAGTAGTAGGAATTAGGATCGCATGAAATTCGTCTATGTTTCTTCGGTCTTGCCATAATTTATAGTTATGAGCATATGCTCATAACAAAAATATTATTATATTTTTTTAATTGCAACATCTTGGGGCGTATTTTTTACCTTACAAAAGTCTTAGCGTCAACTAAACTCAATTTAAATATTTCCGATAATTACGAATATGTGTAGTTCCATTATTTCTATATTAAAATTGAAGCGGAAGTTTAACGCGTTCATTTGCCATGTTTAAATTTAGCCGGAAGTAAAAATTAGAGAAATAGTATAATTAAATACTCTGGATATATTTTCATCATGGTATATCTTATGTCTATTAAATAATTTAAGTTTGAAGAGTTGAACAATATCATTGTTCAAATAAGTATGTTAAAATCGATCGGGTATAATAATATTGTACGTGTATAGTGAAGTGATTATAATTCGAGGTCGGTGGGGAATAAGTTTAAGCGTTAGAAATAATTTCTTGAATCCGCACGTTATTAACCTTCTTCCGGCTCTTTTCTATTTTCATTTAATCAGTATCCAAATGACAAAGCCTTACCTACGGTAATTAATTAAAAGATCATAAATGCAAATATTTAAACATAAATACTTATATCCTGTTAAGATATTTTTATTAATAACTACTATTTTTGTTTCCGAAGCATTTCCGTTAGACCCTCAAAAAAAATTTTCCCAATATGTTTTTAATAATTGGCAAACCCAGGAAGGCTTACCGCAAAACACGATATCTTCAATAATTCAGACCAAGGACGGTTATTTGTGGTTTGGTACCCAGGAAGGACTTGTAAGGTTTGACGGTGAGCTATTTACAATATTCGATACCCAGAACACTCCCGCAATTAAATACAATAATGTCAGCGCCCTTTATGAAGACATTTCAGGCAACTTATGGATTGGCACTTTGGGCGGCGGGCTTAGCTGTTATAAAAATAAAGAGTTTAAAGATTACTCAATAAGCGAAGGTTTGAATTCAAATACGATAAAAAAAATCGTCGGAGACAAAAACGGAAATATTTGGATTATAAGCAATCAGGGAATTATAAAATACCATGACGGCGTATTTTCTCCTTTTAAAATAAAGGAAGATAACCTGGAAGCAACTTCCTTCCTTGAAGACGGGAAAGGCGATTACTGGATAGGTACAACCGATGGAATCGTCTATCGTTTTCATAAGGATAAACTTATTCCTTACGGAATAAGCAACGAAAGTATAAAAAGCACAATATCGGATCTTTATGAAGATTCAAACGGCACGATTTGGGTTAGTACTTCCAGAGGGTTATTCACAATAAAAAATTACGAAATCCAAAAATCCTCACTCTTGCAATTTTTTAATAAGCTTCAAATTAATTCCGTTTATGAAGACCGCGAACATGTTATTTGGGTTTCTGCTTCTAACGGTCTGGCCAGAATTGAAAACGGTAAAATAGATTGGTGCTCTTCAAAAGACGGCCTGTCTGATGATCAAATATATTGCACCTTAGAAGATAACGAAGGAAGCTTATGGATAGGAACCGGTAGAGGCGGAATTAACAGAATAAAGGATGGTGTTTGTTATGCAATTACAAAAAAAGACGGCCTAACCAGTAACGAAGCTTTTTCGGTTTATCAAGATAGCGATGATAATGATATTTGGGTTGGCACAAGCAACGGCTTAAACTTAATTTCAAATGGAAAGATAAAAAATTTTTTAACGCAAAATGGCTTACCGGGTAATTTCGTCCTTCCGGTTTACAAAGATAAATCCGGCAGTGTTTGGGTAGGCACTAACGGAAGTGGCCTTGCACAAATTGTCGGCAATAAGATTCGTAATTATTCCACAAAAGACGGACTGCCGGGCAACCGTATTTATTCAATTTGTAAAAACGATGACAATAGTTTTTGGATCGGAACAAACGGAAACGGTATCTCGTTATATAAAAACGGAAAATTTACGAACTACGGTGAAAAGGACGGGCTCTCAAGCCGCTTTGTTGACGCGGTTATAAAAGGTAAAGACAACACTCTTTGGATAGGTACACAGGATGGCGGATTAAATTTGTTTAAGGACGGAAAATTTACCTCCTTTACAACCAAGAACGGTTTATCAAATAATATAGTTTTTAGTGTTTATGTGGATTACGATGGAACACTATGGATCGGTACCGGCGGCGGATTAAATAGATTTAAAAACGGCAAGTTTACTGTTTATACTACTAAAGACGGCTTGTTTGATAATACGGCGTTTCAAATATTGGATGACGGGCTGGGCTATTTATGGATGAGCTGTAATAAGGGAATCTATAAAGTATCGAAAAAAGAGCTGGATGATTACGCAAATAAAAAAATAAAAACATTAAACTGTATATCTTACGGTGTGGAAGACGGAATGAAAATTGCCGAGTGCAACGGCGGCGATCAGCCTAGCGCAATAAAAGATCATAATGGTAATTTATGGTTTCCCACAATGAAAGGGGTCGTGGTAATTGATCCGCGAAAATTAAAATCTAGCCGTAAAATTATTCCTGTCTATATTGAAAAAATTTCAATTAACAGCACTCAGGTTAATCAATCGGCTCAAAACGTTTTCCCTGTTGAAGATGGAAAATTGGAATTT
>DAIERC010000095.1 GCA_027347125.1 Ignavibacteriales bacterium | reverse complement strand
GCCGTATAAAGATTTGTACGACGTTTTGAAAAATCAGGATGTTTTTAGTTACAATCAGATAAACGGGACGTTAGTTGGTTTTAAATATCCAGATTATATTGGAGGCGTTAATGTGCCCGGATACCATTTCCATTTTATAAGCGCCGATAAAAAAGAAGGCGGGCATGTTTTAGATTTTGTAACAAAGCAGGTAAAAATAGAAATTGAATATCTTTCAAAACTGGATTTGAGAATTCCAACAGCCGGCAATTGATGTTGAAAATGTTTTGATAAAAAATATTTCCGGTTTGAAAGGAATCATTTTTTCTTTAAACCGGAAATCTCTTCTTTGTTCAATTCCCGGACTTCTCCGGGTAACATATTTTTTAATAAAATATTTTTTATGCGCACTCTTATCAATCTCAGCGTAGGAAAGCCTATGCTTGCGGTCATCCTTCTTACCTGCCTGTTCTTGCCTTCAACAAGAATAACGCTTAACCAAGAAACCGGTATTGTTTTTCTTTCTCTTATTGGCGGAATACGGGGCGGCAAACCGGGCTGACTAATTAATTTGACTTTTGCCGGGAGTGTTTTAAAATTTTTTATCGTAACGCCGTTTCTTAATTTTTTTAATTCATCTTCTTTAGGAACACCTTCCACTTGAACAAAATATTCCCTTTCATGTTTATTAACGGGATTAAGAAGATAATCGGTAAGCTGTTTGTCGTTTGTAAGAAGCAAAAGTCCTTCGCTGTCAGCATCAAGCCTTCCGACGGGGTAAACATCTTTGGGAAAATCAAACAAACCTGCAAGCGTGGGCCTGTTTTCCTCATCGGTAAACTGCGAAAGCGTACCGTAAGGTTTGTAAGCTGCAAAATATTTAAAGTTGTTTCGGCGCATATGAATTAGTTATACTGTCGGGAGCGTCACGGTGATAAATATATGTTTTATAGTTAACCTTCCGAACAACAAATTTTTTTTCTGCTCTTTCAAAAAATTCAGAGTCTTCACTGTAGGGAATATTTTTAAAGCCGTTTAGTTCAAGAAATACTTTTCGTTTACCGAAGAATGTGGCACCCACAGTGCATTCCGAAAGATGAATCAGACTCGAAGGATTGTTTTTATCCGGAACATATTCATCTCCGATAATTTCAAAGCCACCGTGTATTAAGTCAACATCGTTATGTTCGTTAAAATAATTTATTCTTTCCGCAAGGTGATTTTCCAGGTATTCGTCGTCGCTGTCGATAAACGTAATATATTTGCCGGTTGAAACATTAATCCCTCTATTACGGCTCAAAGGTAGCTTCATATTAGGCTGAGTAAAAATTTTTATTTTATCATAGTTGTCGGCGTACTTATTTAATATTTCCAATGAATTGTCCTGGCTTCCGTCGTCAATGGCAATAAGTTCCCAATCATCAAAAGATTGCCTTAACACCGAGTTTATACATCGATTTAAATAATTTGCCCTGTTGTAAACCGTTAGTATAATAGATGCGGCAGGTTGTAAATTATTTTCGCTTTCCAAAATATATCCTTAGTTTTTAGATTATAACAATCTTTAAAAAATTCAGTTCCCGGACAGTTTATATGTTTTGATGATTTTTTTGAATGGGAATATATTTAAATATTTCCGATATACAAATCCCTCCGTTGTTCTCTTTCAATTTTAGAAGAAGTTGATTATTTTGAACCGAAAATATCGGGTGGTTTAAAGGTTATTAAAAACTTTTCAACTATTTATAAATTTCAGCGGGGTTAAAATGTCATTCAGAGAGCAACAAAAATATATTGACACTTTAAAAAGATTTGAACGAAAATTTAGCCCAAAGGAAGCAGAAGAGTTTAAGATGTTTTTAAAACGGCACAAGGACGAGGAAGATTTTGATTCTGTTTCATTCGGAAGATTGAAGGAATTATACGATAAGTTTAACGTGCCCGTTGATAAGAATAAATATGATTCTTTTTTCAAAAAGAAAGACGAATAAAAGGGGCAACTCACTATACCCAAAGCCTGAGTCTTATATTAGTCTTTTAGTCTCGCAATCAATTATCAGTTTTAAAATTTAGCACGATCGAAAACATTTCCCTTTGCGGGGAAAAATATAACCGGATTTTTATACATTATTGAGGTAGTAATGAACTATAAAATAATTTACCGGACTGTTGGCGGTATTGTATTTTTAATATCGCTTGTGGTTTTATTTTCTACAGCCCAACCATCGGTTTCGTTTTGGGACTGCGGTGAGTTTACCGCCGCGGCATACTCGCTTCAGGTACCTCATCCTCCCGGCACACCGCTTTTTACTATTATGGGCAGGGTGTTTTCAATGCTTCCCATTGCTGCCAACATTGCTTCCCGTGTAAATAGTCTCTCGGTATTAACCAGCGCATTTTCGGTTCTTTTTCTTTATTTAATTGCCGTAAAACTTATAGAGAGTTATACATCTCAAAAGCCCAAAAATCTTCTGGATGCTTTAGGCATTTATCTTGCGGCTGCAACCGGCGCATTGTCATTCGCTTTCAGCGATACATTCTGGTTTAACGGAGTTGAAGCCGAAGTATACGCCGCAAGTACTTTTTTGTTTTCCGCTATTACATATCTTATGGTTTTGTGGAATGAGAAGTCGGATAATAAAGACAACGAAAAATATATACTCATGATTGCGTACCTTATTGGTTTGTCAACCGGCGTTCACTTAATGAGTGTTCTTACAATTGTTCCGGTTGTTATGATGGTATTGTTCAAAAAATATGTTACCGATGAAGGAGCTCTTAAAAAATCCGGATATATATTTTTATTTCATGCAACAATCGTTTTGATTGCCGCATTTGCTCTCTGGAACTCGCAAACGGGCGCTACGCCGCCTTCCCCGGAAGAATATCACGCATTCGATTTTAAGTTTAAACTTATAATGGCCGCTATTAGCGCGGTTATAATGGGTTTTATGTGGAAAAAAGTTTTTAACAAAAATTCGATTTACATTCCGTTTATCATCGGCGGTATTGCATTGTTTGTAACATATCCGGGTATAGTAAAAATTCTTCCCGGTATAATAACCGAAATATCCGGTGACAGCGCCGTTGCCGCTGTAATAATGTTTGCAATTGTATTGGCTGGGTTAGGATACGCGGTTTTTTATTCTGTTAAAAAAAACAAAGCAACGCTTCATCTTGCCGCAATGTCTTTAATTTTAATTTTACTTGGGTTTACTACGTATACAATGATAATTATTCGCGCAAATCAAGATCCGCCGATGAATGAAAATCAACCGCGAGAATTCTCTGAAATGATTTCTTATTTGAACAGAGAACAATACGGCGACTTCCCTATTTTCAAAAGGAGATTTTCAAACGATGTGCAGCACCGGGGAATTTACACCAATTACTCAAGTGATTTGGATTTCTTTTGGCGCTACCAGATGAACCATATGATGACCCGCTACTGGATGTGGAATTACGCTGGCCGCGAAGGATGGAACCAGGATGCCGATGTTAATATTGCTCCGTTTAATTCGGCGGGTAAATCGATAGGTAAAATTTTTAATATAACTTTTTCAGGTTCCGCCAAAGATTCGCTTTTCGCTTTGCCTTTTCTTCTAGGTATTCTCGGAATTATTTATCACTTCAAAAAAGACTGGAAGATAGCGGCGGTTTTTATGGTGCTGTTTATTTTTATGGGTTACCTTACGGCCTTTTATCAAAACCAGCAGCAGCCCCAGCCTAGGGAAAGAGATTATTTTTATGTAGGCGCGTTTTTTGTCTTTTCAATTTGGATTGCGATCGGAGTAAGATGGTTTGTGGATATTGTTCAGACAAAAATAAAAAATGTAAATCTAAAGAATGCAGCGGTTACGGCTGTTTTGGCGGTTACTTTTATTCTCATCCCGTTAAGAATGCTGCAAGCAAATTATTACACGCACGATCGATCCCAAAACTGGTTCCCGTGGGATTTCTCTTACAACATGCTTCAAAGCTGTGCGCCCAACGCAATTCTTTTTACAAACGGGGACAACGATACATTTCCCCTTTGGTACATGCAGGATGTTGAAGGTATAAGACGGGATGTAAAAATAGTTAACCTTAGCCTCCTTAATACTCCATGGTATATTGAACAATTAAAAAATAATGATCCTTACCACGTTGGTACGGTTGCAATAAATTTATCTGATACTCAAATAAAAAACATCGCACCCATGGCATGGACGCCCAGGGAGATTACTATTCCCTTCCCTCAAATCAAAAGTTTTGCCGAACGAAAAGATTTTATTAGTAAATTCAGCGTTGAAGACACCAACATTCTTAACTCCGGCGGAATTACTTTTAATATGAACAGCACACTTAATTACGGCAGCGTAACCGGATTACGTGTGCAAGATATACTTGTTAAAGAGATTGTCGAAAATGATATCTGGAAAAGGCCGATTTATTTTTCACTTACAACTGCCGATGACGGCAAGATTGGACTGACAGATTATCTTAGGCTTGAAGGCCTGGCATTCAGAATTGTTCCCGAAAAAAACGAGCGCACTTATGAATCAATTAACGAGCCCGTTATGCGGAAGATGTTGCTGCAAGAAAACACCGGCATCAGTAAAACTTATAAACCTAATTTTATATTAAGAGGTTTAAATAATCCAAATACTTTTTATGATGAAACTCATTCAAGGATGATTCAGTATTACCGTAACGCTTATATGAACCTTGCGGTTTTTTATCTTAACAAAAATATGAATGCTGTGGCGGTTGGCGTTCTTGATAAATTAATGAATACAATTCCTATAAATACTGTTAAAATAGATCCGCCAATTTTATTTGAGATAAGCAATATTTATTTTAACGCTGGAGCTATTGGCAAATATAAAAAGATGGCAATAGAATTGGAGAAAGACGCGATTAAAAGAATGAGAGAAAATCCTTCAGATGTTCAGTCGCGTTATAACCCGTATAGAATTTTGCTTGCCGTATATGAAAATCTTAAAGATATAAAAAGTTGGCAGAATTGTGGAAGAAAATATCTATAATGTATCCCAACGATCCTAACGTAAAAGCGTACCTGCTTAAGTATGAAAACCTGGCAAACATGCAGGACTCTTTATCGGGAAAGTAACCCGTAAAAAATAATTATTTTAATTAGCAATGTTAAAGCCGTTTGTTTTTTCCCGGAACAAAATATTAAACATCCGGCTCTAAACCAAAGTTAGATATTTGAAAATGATTTATCTAAATTCCCGAATCAATTTTTAGAAAAAAATGAGAATATTAATTTTAGCGTTATCCGGAATAGGTGATGCGCTTATGTTTACGCCGGCGCTAAAGCTTCTCCGGCAGGCGGAACCAGGCGCTCAAATAGATGCTTTGGTTATGTTTAAAGGCGTAAAGGATATGTATGAAAGAAATGAGAATATAAATAATGTTCTTCATTTCGATTTTATGAAAAATGGCGCGGCAGCATCATTGAAGTTTGTTCTCAGTCTCAGGGGTAAATATGATGTTTCAATTACAGTGTACCCTTCTAACAGGAAAGAATATAATGTTATTAATTTTTTAATCTGTGCAAACAAAAGAGCCGGGGCAAAATATTTACGCCGCGATTTTTACGAACTGGGATTTTTAAATAATATACGAGTTAGTGAAAACGATTCGGTTCATAATGTTAAAACAAATATAAAACTGATCGGCGCTTTATTAAAAAGAGAATTTACCGAAGAGCCGCCGCTTGAATTTCATATTTCTGCCGAAGATGAAAATTACGCGGCTAAGTTTTTAACAGAAAAAAAAATTACACATGATGATGTTGTAATCGGTTTCCATCCGGGTTCCGCAACGCTAAAAAATCATATTAAAAGAAGGTGGGAACCGGAAAAATTTGCCGAGCTCGGAAGACGGTTGGTAAATAATAATAATGCAAAAATACTTCTCTTCGGCGGGCCGGAAGAAAACGATTTAAAAGAAAAAATATCAACTCAAATTAATTTAGACAACGCTTTTCCGGTAACCGCAAATAGCCTTGCCGAAAGCGCCGCGCTAGTTAAAAAATGTAATACGTTCGTGTCTAACGATTCGAGTTTAATGCATGTGGCCGCCGCAATGCAAAGAAAAGTTGTTGCTATTATCGGTCCCACAAATCCAAACTACATTCATCCGTGGAAGACCACGCATCAAATTGTTACGCTAAACCTGGAATGCGCTCCTTGTTTTATTTATTCTCCGCGCCCGTTAATATGCGCCAGGGAAGATGTAAAGTTTAAATGCATAAAAGAACTTAGTGTTGAACCAGTTTACCGGGCGGTTGAAAAATTTTTAGCTTTATAAAATCTTCACCAGATAGCCGGCCGTACCTTCAATATTATCGAAACAGCGTAATGCCTTTTATTCGTAAAAATTTTTATCCCACCTGTGCACTTTTAATTCTTCAAGAAGTTTGGCTGACAGTTTTCCCTTATTAACACTTGCGATGTTTGCCATCAGGTTTTTTTCTTTTCTCATGCCGGGTATTACGGATGTAACTGTATCGAAACTTACGATAAACCTGAGCGCGGCTTCGGCAAGAGAACCTGTTTCATCTTTTACATCTTTCCAGATTTCATCAACCCTAAGTTTTACATCTACCTTTCTTTTTCCTTTGAAGTAATCATTCCTAAAATCTCCAACCGGAAATTCCGTAGAAGGATCAACATTGCCCGTTAACGCTCCTTCATCAAACGGAACGCGTGCAATTATACTTATATTGTTTTCTTTGCAGAAAGGGAACAACCGCTCTAGCGGTTTCTGATCGAAAATATTGAAGATAACCTGGAAGCTGTCTATTAAGCCGGTTTTTCCGGCTTCAATGGCATTATTCGGCTGATGGTCGTTAATGGAAATCCCCCAGTATTTTACTTTCCCTTCTTCCTTTAATTTTAATATCGCTTCTTTCCATCCATCTTGCTGTGCCCATTTATCATTCCAAACATGAAACTGCATTAAATCTATGTAATCTCTTTTAAGATTTTTCAAAGACGCTTCGGTCATCTTTATGATATGATTTTTCGGAAAAGATTCTTGCAGAGTTGAGTGATCTGAAGCCGGCCATTCATATTTTTGCGAAGGAATTTTTGATGCGACAAAAAGCTTTTTACCGCTTTCCTTTTCAATTTCACCCACAAGATTTTCGCTGTGGCCGTTGCCGTAAACAAGTGCGGTATCAAAAAAATTTATTCCTTCTTCAATTGCGCGGTGCAGCGCTTTTTTAGATTCATTATCATCTGCGCCCACCCACATTGCTTTTCCGATTCCCCAGCAGCCAAAACCCAAAAGTGAAATTTTTTCATTAGATCC
>DAIERC010000094.1 GCA_027347125.1 Ignavibacteriales bacterium | reverse complement strand
ATAGTTTATTTCTTTAATAAAGCTTTGACAAATTATATTAATAAGAAAAACGAAAATAGTTTTTTGGATTACGAAGATATTCTTTTGTTTACGCAAGAAATATTGAATAAAGAAAACGTTAGAGAAAGCCTGTCGGAAAAGTTTAAGTATATTATGATTGACGAATATCAGGACACCAACGAACTTCAGTACAATATTTTTCTCCCTATACTTGATAAATTGAAAAAGGGAAACCTATTTGTTGTTGGGGATGAAAAGCAAAGCATTTATATGTTTCGTGATGCGGAGCTGGAGGTTTTTAACAGGACTAAAACCGATATATCGGTTGAATCTGGCCCGCAATATTTACTAACGCTGCCGGATAGTTTTAGAATGGCACCGGCCATAGGACTTTTTACAAACGAGCTGTTCAAAAATCTTTTTGCTAATCCCAATCCGATTTATAATGAAGTGCGGCACAGCGATCTGGTTTGCGCGCGGAGCGATGAAATAATAGGCGGGGTTGAAATTATGTTCGCCGGAAATAACGATGAAAAAGAACAAGAAACAGAACAAGAGGAAGAATACCTGGATAATGCCGAAGCGGAAATGATTGCCCGGCGAATTATAAAGCTTTTATTTGAAGATCAGCTTCCGAAAAAAATGAACTGGAATGACATAGCTGTTTTATGTAGAAAGAGAAAATCGTTTACTGAACTTGAAAAAGCTTTTGTAAAATACGGAGTACCTTTTACCATCTTGGGCGGAAAAGGTTTTTACCAGCGACAATCAATCTATGACGTTTATAATTATTTCTCGTTTTTGCTGGATATAAAAAATGACACCGCTTTGATAGGAATACTAAGAAGCCCATTCTTTTCGATATCTGATTCAATGATTTTTGAAGTATCACTAACAGGCGGAAATAGTTTTTGGGAAAAACTTGTAAATTATTCCAATGAAAATGAAATGTTAACCGGAATAGTTAATATTATTAACGTGAACATTAACCTTGCTAGCAGCTACGATATAACTGCATTGCTTAGAAAAATCTTAAGCGAATCAAACTTGCTTGCCGTAGTTTCATCCAAGCCAAACGGGATTCAGGAAGTTGCCAATATTAATAAATTAATAAAATTGACCATAAATTTTTCAGCTCAAGGCTTTAAGACATTATACGACTATGTTAATTTTCTGAAAGAATCAATTGAGGAAACCGAAGATGAGGCACAAGCAGTGTTAACCGAAGAATCGGATTCGGTAAAGATTATGACCATTCACCAGTCGAAAGGATTGGAATTTCCTGCGGTGTTTTTATATAAATGTGATGATAAATCCGGCAGTTCATCGGTTAAATCAAAATCTCTTTCAATTAATAAAGAATTCGGAATCCTAACTAAAGTGCCGGTTGGAAAAAATTATTTTCCCGATTATCAATCAGCGCCTATAAACGGCATCGCAAATATTATTGCGAAAAGAAAAACTCTGGCTGAGAACAAACGCTTATTCTATGTTGCCGTTACAAGAGCAATAAATTTTTTATTTGTTTCATCAAGTTATAAGAAAGAATACAAATACGATCACAGCTCTTTTACCGGAATGCTTAAAGATGGTCTGCATATGGATTTTGATTCCGCCGAATATAAATTAAGTTCAAAACTAAAATTTTTACAAATTGAAAATAATGAGTACAAAAATATTGAGAAAGAAATTGATCTGCTCATTCCAATACTCAAACATGTTGAGGAACCTAATGTAAAGCCCGAACAAACGATCTTAAAAAATAAAAAAGATCTTGCTATGGTAAGAATCCGGGACATTCCCGAAGAAGAAATTATATCCGCCACCAAAGTTGCCGTGTTTAATCAATGCCCGGTTAAATACCAATTAACTTATGAATTTGGTTTCGGCTCTCTGTTTCACAATTATAGAAGCTGGCTGCTTAATAAAAACCTTCTTCCTAAAATCAAAAGCAATTACGAGTACAATAGTAATGAAGAATATATTTTGGAAGAGAATGATAATACGGTTACTTCCCGTAAATTAAAAAATTTTGCCGATATCAAAGGAAGAGTAATTCATGAAATACTTGAGAACGGTATAACATCAGCGGAACTTGATTCTGTAATTACCGCTTTGATTGAAAAAGAACTTTCGGTATTTGAAAAAGATGAAAATCTGGAAAAAGAACTTAGTGTGGAAATAAAATCAGACGTGAAAAAATTTTACGATTCGAAAGTGTATGCGTCTATTTCCGGGATTAAAAATTTTAAAAATGAATTTGAAATTTATATCCGGGAAAGGAATTATTTTTTATACGGCATTATTGATAAACTGATGTTTGACGGCAAAAGAGCTGTAATTATTGATTATAAAACAGATGACATTTCTACAGACGATATAAGTGAAAAAGCAAAAGCGTATTTTACACAGCTAAGATTTTACGCTTATATAGTATCAAATCTTTTCCCGCTAATTGAAGAATTCCAATTAAGGCTTATATTTATCAAACACCCTGATGAGGTAATGACAATACTGATAAACCAAGATGAGTTGAAAATCATCAGTGATGAAATAAATAAAATGGTAGAACTTGTAAGAAAAAATATTTTTGCTCCGAATTATGAACATTGCAAGTCTTGTTACTTCGCTTTGAATAATTTGTGCATTAAGAATTGACGTGAAAAATTAAAATAAATTAATACTTGCTTTATAGCGTGTTTGCAAGTTATTTTTAGAAGCCGGATTATTTTTACTGTTTGGTTGAATCCATCCAAATCACAAAAATTTTAAAACTATAAAATTAAATTCTCTTTTAATTATGGCAGAGATTTAAAAGTAAGAAAATATCGAATATCATGTTTTTATCACAAATTTCGGAAATACTATAATATGCATATAGCCGTAAACCAGGTTAGAGACTTGGAATTAATAGAAAAAGAATTATCATCAAACCCAGCGGGAGTTTTGGCTTTAATGCTGGACAACGAAAAAGTATCACAGATTGCAACTACTTTTCTTTACCTTGACAAAAATATATTTATATTTTTCGGCAATGACGACGAGCTTTTTGATAAAATCCAATTTGAAACCAATGTTACTTTTACCATTCTAAAATATGGTAAGATAAAAAAAGAGAAGAATATGGTCTTTGAACCAACATACAATCTCTTTTCCATTTCTATCTCCGGTTTGGTAAAAAAAGTTGATGAACCAAAATTACTCGAGGAACTGCAGCAGAATTATATTAGCAAATACAAAAAGTCGGTTGAAGAAAAAATTGATCTCTCAACTATCAGTAAAGCGATAATAATTGACACAGAAGAGATACAAGCGTTCGAGGAGACAGGCGGATAGCAATGAATATATTCTCTAAATGTACGGAGAGTATTAAGTGAAATTTAAAATCGTAATAGCGATGTATACCCAAATAAAAATCGACGTTAAATGCCTGCGCTAAAAATAGGGGATAGTATTTTATCAATTATATGGTGACAGCTTTATGCTTAATTATGTTTGGCTTGCACTTCTTTTTTTAGGTATTGGAGCTGCAGTAACAACTGACCTGCTAGATCAAGCCGATAATACTTACAAAAACAATCAAACGCTTCCGGTTGTACTTACTACCGATTCAAATTTTAGTGCCGACTCCGCAGCAACATATCCGGCGAGTTTAAAAATTTCAAGTAATTCATTCAATAAATTTTATAATGGAAATTATAAATCGAATATTTCAATTGAATCCAAAATTACTATGCATTCTAAAAGCGGTGAAGGCTCTATTTATTTTAAAGTAGGCGCTAATGATCCGAAAATATGGCAGGAGATGGCGGCTTCTTCAGGCGAGAAGGATGATTTGACGGGGAAGCTTGAAATAGACAGTTTGATTGCACCGAATAAAATTGCCGCCCGGATTACCTTAGAAAGTGTATCCTTCCTAAAAATAAAAGCTGTTACAAATGCCGCACTAGACTACGCCGGAACGGCAGTTAATATTGCTCTTGGTCTTATCGGAATAATGGCGCTTTGGCTTGGCGTAATGAAAATTGCCGAGGAAGCCGGTTTGATTGGTATTATTGCAAAACGACTGAAGCCGCTTACTAAAAAATTATTTCCGGATGTTCCGCCGGAACACCCTGCGATGGGCTCAATGATTATGAATATTTCTGCCAACATGCTCGGACTTGGCAACGCGGCAACTCCATTTGGGCTGAAAGCGATGGAAGAATTAAACGAGCTTAATCCAGATAAAGGTACAGCGACCAACGCAATGTGTACCTTCCTGGCAATAAATACTGCCGGAATGACGCTGGTTCCAGCTACGGCAATTGCTATTCGTGTTGCCGCAGGAAGTACACAGCCGGCCGTTATAATCGGCACTTCGTTATTCGCTTCTTTTTGTGCAACCGTTGCCGGGCTTACCGCTGCGAAAATTCTTGAAAAGTTTCCGCTAAAAAAAAATGGACATAACACTTCAATAATTAAAAATTTAAAACCACTTTTAATTTTATTCGCGTTGGCTGCCGTTGTGCTGCTAATAATCTTTTCAGGAATCGGAAAGATATTGGAAGATTCATTAGGCTTTCTTTCACCGGAATCATTTAAAAGTATAATCCAGGTTTTTTCAACTCTCGCAATTCCTCTTTTAATGGTTGTTTTTATTGGTTACGGCGCCGTTAAAAAAGTAAGGATTTATGAAGTGTTTGTTGAGGGTGCTAAAGATGGTTTTAATATCGCGGTCAAAATTATTCCGTATCTTGTTGCAATGCTGGTTGCAATAGGTATTTTTAGGGCAGGCGGCGCTATGGATTGGCTAATTTATATTCTTCACCCTGTTACAAATTTTATCGGCATGCCCGCGGAAGCCCTACCGATGGCTTTGATGCGCCCTCTATCGGGCAGCGGTTCGCTTGGAATAATGGCAGAAATTATTTCTGTACACGGGCCTGATTCGTTTCTCGGCATTTTAGTCTCGACTTTTTACGGAAGTACCGAAACAACGTTTTATATTCTTGCTGTTTATTTCGGCGCAGTAAATATAAGGAAAATTCGTCATGCCTTGTCTGCCGGTTTAATTGCCGATGTTGCAGGAATTTTAGCCGCTGTTTTTATTGTAAGACTTTTATTCGGTCATTAATTATAATTAACAAAATTAAATGAAAAAGTTATGAAGATTTATATTACCGGTGAAATCCCGGAAATTGCCGTTACGCGTTTACGCCAAAAAGGATTTAAAGTTAACGTATTTAAAGGTGAAAACCCGATTACCGGAAGAGAGTTGATTAAGAACGCAAAAGATGCGGATGGAATTATTTCATTATTATCCGATAAAATCGATTCCTCGATTATTGATAACCTGCCTAAATGCAAAGTTATAGCCAATTATGCGGTGGGATATAATAATATTGACATCAAGCATGCTGCAGAAAAAAATATTACAGTTACTAATACTCCCGACGTATTGACTGACGCAACAGCTGACCTGGCCTTTGCGTTAACGTTAGCGTGCGCAAGAAGAATTATTGAAGCGGAAAAATTTCTCAGGGACAAAAAATTTAAAGGCTGGAAACCGAAACTTATGATGGGTCTGGAATTGAAGGGTAAAACATTCGGTATTTTAGGGGCAGGAAGAATTGGTACTGCTACAGCCATAAGGGCAAATGCGTTCGGAATGAAGATTATATATTATTCCAATTCTATAAACGAGATGCTGGAGAAATCAACTGGCGCGCGGAAAACAACTTTAAATAATTTGCTTGAAAAATCGGATGTTGTTTCTTTACATCTTCCGCTAAAAAAAGAAACATTCCATCTTCTTAATAAGGATAAATTAAAATTATTGAAGAAAACAGCAATCCTTATTAATACTGCCAGAGGCGAGATTGTTGACGAAAAAGAAATGATAAAGTTGCTTAAAGCAAAAAAAATAAAAAGTGCTGGTTTAGATGTTTATGAAAACGAACCGAACATAAATCCGGAGTTATTGAAATTAAATAATGTAGTTCTTCTTCCTCATATCGGCAGCGCCACCGAAGACGCCAGAAACAACATGGCATTGCTTGCGGCCAATAACATCATAAAAGTACTTTCCGGTAAAAAAGCGCTTACGCCGGTAAACAAATAATAATTTTAGTCAATCGTACGGAAACAAAATTATTTATTCTTACACTTTCCAAAGTGAACCATATTCGTTTATCTGCTTGAATTCCTTTACCTGATATTGGGTTTACCTTAAAAAAGTAAATTTGAATATTAACATCCTAATAGGTAGGTTTAAGCATTAATAATTTAGATACTTACATGAGAATAGGCATACCAAAAGAAAATATTTTCGAAGAGAAAAGAGTTGCTTTAGCACCTGCAGGCGTTGATGCACTGGTAAGAGCCGGGCATACCGTTTATATGCAAAGCGGGGCGGGCGAGGGGAGTAATCTAACAGATGAGGATTACACCCGTACGGGTGCAACTATCGTTTATAGCGCTGAAGAAGTTTATTTAAGATCTGAAATGATTGTAAAAGTTACTCCACTTACAGATCAGGAAACCGAACTTCTTCAAGACAACCAGATACTGTTTTCATTTTTACATTTGGCCGTAGGCAATAAGAGCACAATTGAAAAACTTCTGCAAAAAAATGTAACTGCTATCGGTTATGAATTAATTGAAAACGAAAACGGACTTCCGGTTCTCCATTCCATGAGTGAAATTGCCGGGCAGCTATCAATTCAATTGGCCGAAAGATATCTTGAAAGTTACCCAAAAGGTGGAAGAGGAATATTGCTCGGTGGAATTACTGGCGTTGCACCCGCTGCTGTTGTAATACTTGGTGCCGGCGTGGTTGGAACAACCGCCGCCAGAGCTGCACTTGGGCGCGGGGCACAGGTAATTGTAATCGATAGAGACTTGGGGCGGCTCAGGAAAATAGATTCTACTTTTAGACAAAAGATTACAACCGTTATGGCAAACCCGTATACAATTTCGCGCGGTGTTAAGTTTGCCGACGTTTTAATTGGCGCTGTTCTTATTCGGGGAGAAAAAACACCACACCTGGTTACCGAAGAAATGGTAAAGAGCATGAAGAAAGGTTCCGTAATAATTGATGTTTCTATAGATCAGGGAGGGTGTATAGAAACGAGCCATGTTACAAGTCTTTCTGATCCTGTTTATGTTATGCATAAGGTAATTCATTATTGTGTTCCCAATTTGCCTGCTTTGGTTGCTAAAACTGCCAGCTACGGTCTTAATAATGCAGCCCTTGATTATGTTCAGAACATTGCGGACAACGGTTTGGCAAATGCGTTGCTTGGCGACCTGGGATTATCCCAGGGGGTTTGTACCTATCAAGGGTACTGCTCTAACGAAGCGATAGCAAATATATTTAGTCTTGAATATCGTAAGCTTAGAGTGTTTTCGGCTAACTAATGCTCATTATCTAATTGATTACCCTTAATAAAAAATTTCGGGTACAAACAACAGCTTCAAAAGAGCTATTATAAAACAAAAGATGGTATAGAATGGTGACAACCGAAGAAATTAAAACTAAGAATTCCATATCCTTTAACATTCTGAATGCTTACAATCAAAAAATTGTAACTGCAGACGAAGCGGTAAAAGCGATAAAATCCGGCGATAAGATTCTTGCACACTCTAACTGCGCTTTTCCTGCCACACTTATTAATACTTTGGTAAAAAGGAAAGACGAACTTTCAGACGTCCAGATAATGCATGCCCTGGCAGTTGGAGAGATATCTTATATGAATCCAGGCATGGAAAATAGTTTTCGGCATAACGCCTTTTTTATCGGCACAAACAGTCGTAAGGCTGTTAATGATGGAAGAGCTGACTTTACTCCTATTTTTTTGTATGAAACGCCTTTGCTATTTGCCAAAGGATATATTACACCTGATGTAGCTTTAATTCATGTGTCCCCGCCTGACGAACATGGCTTTTGCAGTTTCGGGGTTGAAGTGGGCTTAATAAAAACCGGCACCGAAAAAGCAAAAATCGTAATTGCGCAGGTAAATAAAAACATGCCTCGCACACTTGGCGACAGTTTTATTCACATTAGCAAAATCAATTATATAGTAGAAGTTGAAGAAGATATTGCCGAACTTCCTCAGGGAAGCAGAGAGCAGTCACCTGAAAGCAACGAAATAAATAAAAAAATTGCTTACAATATTGCTGAACTTATAGAAGACGGTTCAACGCTGCAAATGGGAATCGGCGCCATACCTGATTTTGTACTTCAATATCTTTCCGACCGCAAAGCATTGGGAATACATTCCGAAATGTTTTCCGACGGCACGATTGAACTGGTTGAAAAAGGAGTAATAACAAACGAGATGAAAACTCTTCATCCGGGAAAAATTGTAGCCGGCTTTGTTCTTGGAACCAAAAAACTTTACAATTTTATAAATAACAACCCGATGATAGAATTTCACAGGCAGGAATATGTTAACGATCCTTTTGTAATTGCTAAAAATTATAAAATGATTGCAATAAATTCCGCCATAGAAATTGATATAACGGGGCAAGTTTGTTCCGATTCCATCGGGCCAAGGTTCTACAGCGGTTTTGGCGGGCAACTGGATTTTATTAGAGGCGCTTCCCGTTCCGAAGGCGGTAAGCCTATTATAGCGTTACCTTCTACTACGAGAGACGGCAAAATTTCCAGGATCGTACCTTATCTAAAACCCGGAGCCGGAGTTGTTACCACACGCGGCGATGTTCACTATGTTGTTACCGAATTCGGCGTTGCGCAGCTTTTCGGTAAACCGGTAAGGGAAAGAATTAAAGCATTAATTGAAATTGCTCATCCTAAATTTAAAGATGAACTTTATCGTTACGCTTTTGAAAATAAATATATATAGACATTAAAAAAATAAAACAATATTATTATGCCTTGGCGGCAGTTCTTTTGTAGCCAAGGCATATTTTTTTATTTAGAAACAATAATATAAATCAAAACTATGGTTGCGGTATTGGGTGATATTCACGGGTGTTTTTATACTTTTAAAAATCTTGTGGATAAGATTAAAAATAAATACCCCGGAATTATTATTTACAGTGTAGGTGATTTGATTGATAGAGGTAATTTTAGTTTTGAGGTGATAGAATATTTGCAGCATGAAAATATTTTATTTACTCCGGGTAATCACGATTATATGTTTTATTTTTATATCAATTATCCCGCAAGCCAGATGGGTAACGCCTGGTTGTTTAACGGCTCTGAGTCCACTTTGCAATCATACATGGGAAGGGAAGATAAAATAAAAGAACATTTAGAAATTATCGGGAAGGCGCCGTTGTTTCTTAATTTAAATGACTGCTTTATTTCACACGCAGGCATTTCCAAATATTATAGGCAAAAATTGCCTAAAAATATCCTTTCTGATGTTGAATTTCTTGATAAAGTATTGCGCGAAGATTTTTCCGAGTCGCATAGCATCTTATGGACAAGAGGCGAATTGATGAATATTGGTAAACTTCAGGTTGTTGGTCATACAAGAAGAGATGAGATCGTGTTTAACAAATTAAGTAACACGTTATACATCGATACATCTATTTATGTAGGGAATAAATTATCTGCCGTAATTGTGGACAAGAATCAACTGATTGAAGTGATAGCCGAAAAAACATGCCCTGAAGATATAAACAACTAAAGCTCGCCTATATCTTCATTCCAAAGTTCAGGATTCTTTTTTATAAAATCTTTCATGAGTTCTTTGCATTCTTCATTATCCGTATCTAAAACCTCCACACCGTGCGATTCCATAAACGCTCTTGCGCCTTGAAACGTTTCGGATTCACCTACAATAACTTTTTTTATACCGAATTGAACAACGGCACCGGCGCATAGATAACAAGGCATTAAAGTGGAATATAAGACGGAACCTTTATAACTGCCTATGCGGCCTGCATTCATTAAACAATCAATCTCGGCATGAATCATTGGATTGTTTTCTTGTACTCTTTTATTATGACCCAGCCCGATAATTTTTCCGTCCTTAACTAAAGCGGAGCCAATAGGTATGCCGCCTTCTTTTAATCCTTTTTTTGCTTGTTTAATTGCTTCAAGTAAGAAATTATCCATTTAAGATTATTCCTAAAATTTGTTAATAATAATACTTATAATTCGGTAAGTTCAATTTTTTCAACATCACCTAGGACAATTTTTGTTAAGTCGTCGTCGTCAGGGTCAAGAAGGGTTAATATCCTTTCCTCCTGGTTGCTTATTGCTTTATAAAGCATATTTTTTACTGTACGCGCATTTCCAAAATTTTTATCTCTTGAGTCATAAAGTCTTGTGAATAACTCAAGTAAAAGCTGCCAGGCGCCTTCATCCAGTTTGTAACCGTTTCTTTCACTCATGCTTAATGCTATTTCCAGCATTTGCCGGGGAGTATAATCGTCAAACAAAAAATAATTCGGAAAACGAGATTGAACACCCGGGTTAGAGTCAAGAAAATCTTTCATCTCATCTGTATAGCCGGCTACAATAACAACAAATTTACCCTGGTCATCTTCTATCCGTTTTAATAAGGTATCAATTGTTTCCTGCCCGAAATCGGAAAAGCCTCTTGCCAGCGCGTACGCTTCATCAATAAAAAGTGTTCCGCCAATTGCTTTGTCAATAACTTCATTCGTTTTTACAGCAGTTTGCCCCTGGTATCCGGCAACTAATCCGGAGCGGTCTACTTCAATAAGATGGCCTTTTTCAAGTATGCCCAGCTCTTTATAAATTTTACTTAGCAGCCTGGCAATTGTTGTTTTGCCTGTGCCGGGATTTCCCATAAAAACTGAATTTAAATTTTTGGGGATTATCTTAAGTCCGCGTTGTTTTCTTAGCTTAGCAACTTTTAAGCTGCTGATTAATTTAGAAACGGATTTTTTTACGGATTCCAGCCCGGTTAAGTTTGAAAGCTCTTCCAGATATTTATCAAGCAATTCAGGGTCGCCTTCAATTTTGGTTGATTCTTTTTCTTTTGCTTGTAAAACAATGCTGCCGATATCTTGAGATAAAATATATTTTAAAACTTCTTCGTGTCTTTCTTCAAACGGTATGTCTGCAACTCTTAGCATTTGATTTTTTAAAGCTGTTTCAACAAGATCACGTACAAGCCGTGCGTTGCCGAAAGTTTTATCCCGATTTCTGTAAACTTTACTTAAATATTTACGCAATGGTTCTATAGTTTCTTCATCCAGTATATTGCCTTTGCTCTCAAATAATTTTTGAGTTATTGTCATCAGTTCATCGGGTGAGTAATCCTCAAAAAATATTTTTTTAGTGAAGCGGGATTGCAGCCCTGGATTGCTATTTAAGAAGTTGTTCATTTCATCTGTATAGCCGGCGGCAATTACAATAAACTTGCTGCGGTCGTCTTCCATTCTTTTTAATAAAGTATCAAGGGCTTCTTTTCCGAAATCGTTTCCGCTTCCTTCGCCGGATTTAACAAGCGTGTATGCCTCATCAATAAAAAGCGTTCCGCCGATGGCACGATCTATCGCAGCTTTTGTCTTCTCCGCTGTTTGGCCAACGTAGCTTGCTACAAGCCCCTGCCTGTCAATCTCAATAAGATGGCCTTTGGGTAATATTCCAAGCGCCGAATAAATTTCACTGAACAACCTTGCTACAGTTGTTTTACCGGTGCCCGGGTTTCCTAGAAAAACCAGGTGCGATGAAAATTTGTCGTGAAGATTTTCACCCTGCTCCGAATAAAAGCGGGCAAGCTTTACGATTTCATTTATTTCTTTTTTCACCGAACTTAATCCAGTTAACGAATTAAGTTTATCCAACGTTTTTGATAAAACCTCTTCGTCTATTCCGAACTGTACCTGTTTGGATAGATTGCTTGCAAGTAACGCTTTTATATCTTCATTGCTTATGGTAGTCATAGCTTCTTTGGTTCGCCCATCAACCGGCATCTGAAGATAGCGTTTGCTTAAATTTATTTTTGCTTCGTTAAAATAATTTCTTACAAGCCGGGCATTGCCAAAGGTTTTATCTCTTTTTCTGTATAAGGCCGTAAATTGTTTTTTCAATAAATCCAGGGCTTCGTTATTTACGGTGTATTCTTCCTTGGATGAAGTGAGTCTAAATATTTCGATTAGCTCGTCGGGTGAGTAATCTTCAAAATTAAAGAAATGAGTAAAGCGGGATTTTAATCCTGGGTTTGAAGTAATAAATGAATTCATTTCTTCCGGGTAACCGGCAGCTATTACTACAAACTCGCTTTCGGCATCTTCCATTCGTTTGATAAGAACATCGATGGCTTCTTGCCCGAAATCCTGCTGGTTTCCTTCTTTCTTAAGAGCGTAAGCTTCGTCTATAAATAAAAGCCCGCCGATAGCTTCGTTTATAACCTTGTTTGTTTTCTGGGCAGTCTCGCCGATGTACTGTCCTACTAGTCCGGAACGATCTACTTCAATTACATGGCCGTTTTTTAACAAGCCCATAGCTTTAAATATTTTGCCGAGTAAACGGGCAATAGTTGTTTTGCCGGTGCCGGGGTTACCTAGAAATACCGAATGGACCGGCAGATTTTCCAGAGTTTTTAAGCCGAGCTTTTTGCGTTCATTTATAAAGCTAAGGTAATTTACAAAGTCGCGCATTGATTCTTTAACGCCCTGAAGCCCGATGTAGCTGTCTAGCTCGGTTAAAAGTTCCTCTAGTGATTTTATTTCATGAGGTTTTAATGAAGATTCTTTTACTTCATCCGGTTGATCTGTTACAGGTTTTTCTAAAGATTGAGTGGCTCTAAGTTCTATGCTGCTTTCTTCAAAATTTACAATTTCCGATTGGCCTACTAAAAACCAGCGTGCGCAGATTAAATAATTATCTAAAAAAATATCAACTCTTCCTTGTCCTTCTTTCCAGAAACCGGGCGTATCGGTGCCCCAGCTTTGAACAAATTCAACAACCTTCCAATCTTTCTCTATTCCCAAGTTAAAATTGTGGCGACCCACTTCAATGTTATTTAAATACCATACAGCCATTCCGTCAAGGTTCATCATTTTATTTCCGTAAAACGGATTGTCCAATACTATTTCCACACCAATGTATCGTATGGTATCTTCGTTAAACTGCAAAAGGTATGTACGTTTACCTGCGCGGAGGTTTTCAACAAGATCATATGTTTTTGCGTGGTAAACATGGAAGAATTTATTTTCATAAACTTCAAAATCTGTCTTTGTCGGAGCGCCAAAAAGAATTCCTTCATTGTCGTCTGTTAAATTTTCCACGGGATAGAATTTAAGTACACGCTGGTAAATATTATCAAATTCTAAATCATCCTTAAATTCTTCTTTTACAGATTCGGCTTTATCGTATGCATTTTTAATTTGGAACATCGCCAGCAGCGATTCAAGCTCTAGCATATGAGCCTGTTTATGTTCTTGAAGCAGGGAAGGGGAATTTAGCGTATCGCGTGCAGCCCATAGTGAAAACCAGAATTCTTTTTCTTTAAACGCTTCTTCGCCTTCCGTCAGCATTGATTTTTTCTTGTTAAATATGCCGTTAAGAAAGCCTTCGTCGTAACCAAGTGTTTTTCTAAACCAGTCTCTAATCAGCACTAATTTTTCGTTCGCGCCTTTATCTATTTCAATAGCTGTGTCAATTTCTTCAAGGCCCTCAAAATACCTGCCTAAACCCGCAAGCGCCCTGGCTTTGTTAATATGTGCCCAGGAAAGAAGGTCAGGCTTTTTTGATATTGTCCAGTTCAAATCTGAAATTGCTCCTTCAAAAATACTCATGCGCATAAGAAGAAAACCCCGATAAAGACGTGCGTTTACGTCATCACCGCTTTCCTGCACCGCAAGGTTTGCCAGTTCCAGTGCTTGAGCTGGGAACCCGTTTTCGAGCAGTGCCCACGCCAAACAAATTGCCGCATTAAAATCATATTGTTTTTCATCATAAACTTTTTGGGCGGCAGTTAACGCCATTCTATAACGCCCCTGCCTAAGGTGCTCATAGGCCTCAGCAAGAAGTTCATCAAGTTCTTCGGACGTCAAAAGATAATCTCCGTTTTTTTTTGCTATAAAAAGTATAATGAAATTGAATTACTATGACAATATAGTAATTAAAAATTAATACAGATTTAAAATAAGATTTTATAATTTGGAATAAAAGAAGGTAAAGGCCGGTAATAAAAAAGGCGGAACCGGTGTTCCGCCTTTATGATATTTGTGAAGCGAAAGATTAATACATTCCGCCCATGTCACCCATACCGCCGCCCGGCATAGGAGGCATTGCAGGTTCTTTTTCTTTCTTTTCAAATACAACAGCTTCGGTTGTAAGAAGTAATGATGCTACGGAAGCAGCATTTTCTAAAGCTGTTCTGGTAACTTTTGTAGGATCGATTACGCCAGCTTTAATAAGGTTTTCGTATTTTTCAGTTGCAGCATTAAAACCGAAATCGTCCTTTCCTTCCATTACTTTTTGAAGTATAACTGAACCTTCAAGACCGGCATTATTAACAATTTGTCTTAATGGTTCTTCAAGAGCTTTTTTAACAATCTTAACACCGGTTGTTTGATCCTGGTTATCACCGGTTACTTTGTCAAGAGCAGAAATAGCTCTAACCAAGGCAACTCCGCCGCCGGCAACAATACCTTCTTCAACTGCCGCACGGGTAGCGTGTAACGCATCTTCAACGCGTGCTTTCTTTTCTTTCATTTCAACTTCGGTGGAAGCGCCGATTTTTAACACGGCAACACCACCCGAAAGTTTTGCCAATCTTTCCTGTAATTTTTCTTTATCGTAATCAGATGTTGTCTTGTCAATTTGAGCTTTTATTTCGTTGATTCTCTTTTTTATATCTTCTGTTTTACCGGCACCCTCAACAATTGTCGTGTTGTCTTTGTCGATTACAATTTTTTTAGCTGTGCCTAAATAAGAAACCGTAGCGTTTTCTAATTTGAAGCCTCTTTCTTCGGAAATTACGGTACCGCCCGTTAATACTGCTATATCTTCCAGCATAGCCTTTCTTCTATCACCGAATCCAGGAGCTTTAACAGCCGCAATTCTTAATGTACCGCGAATTTTATTAACAACTAAAGTAGCTAATGCTTCACCTTCAAGATCTTCGGCGATAATAAGCATTGATTTACCCTGTTGGGCAACTTTTTCCAGTACAGGAAGAAGATCTTTCATCGCGGCGATTTTTTTGTCGTGAATTAAAATATATGGATCTTCAAGGATTGTTTCCATTGTTTCTGTATTCGTAACAAAGTAAGGTGAAAGATAACCGCGATCGAACTGCATACCTTCAACAACATCCAAACCTGTTTCTGTGCCTTTTGCCTCTTCAACAGTTATTACGCCGTCTTTACCCACTTTTTCCATAGCATCTGCAATTAAATCACCGATTGATTTATCATTGTTAGCGGAAATAGCGCCTACCTGAGCTATCTCATTTCGTCCTTCAACATCCCGGCTAACTTTTTTAAGATTAGCAATTACTTTTTCAACTGCCAGATCGATGCCTCTTTTTAAATCCATAGGATTAGCGCCTGCAGTAACATTCTTTAGGCCTTCTCTATAGATAGCTTGAGCGAGAACAGTAGCCGTAGTAGTTCCGTCACCGGCAACATCACTGGTTTTTGAAGCAACTTCGCGAACCATCTGAGCACCCATATTTTCAACCGCATCTTCCAGCTCAATTTCTTTAGCAACGGATACACCGTCTTTAGTTACTGTTGGTGCGCCGAATTTTTTTTCCAGCACAACATTACGTCCTTTAGGGCCAAGCGTAACTTTTACGGCGTTTGCTAATTTGTCAACGCCGCTTTTTAGTTTAGCACGAGCTTCTGTGTTATATTCAATTATTTTCGAAGCCATATTTTATCCTCCAGTTTGTTTAATTTTCAAAAAAAATTTTGATTAACCTATTATTGCAAAAATATCACTCTCACGCATAATCAAATATTCTTCTCCTTCAACCGTAACTTCCGTACCACTGTATTTACCGTAAAGAACTTTATCGCCGACTTTCACTTCCATCTTAACTGTTTTGCCGTCCTCGGTAGTTCTACCCGGACCTGCAGCTATAACAGTTCCTTCAATCGGTTTTTCTTTAGCGATATCGGGAAGAATAATTCCGCCTTTTGTTTTTTCTTCTGCTTCACTCGGCTTTACTATTACTCTATCAGCCAAAGGTTTTAAATTAATTTTTGCCATATCTTAACCTCCAATTAAATTTAATTTTTAGGAATATTGTTAGCACTTTATATAAGCGAGTGCTAATATAACATTCGTAGGAAACTTAATCAAGGCATTCTAAAAAGCAAAAAATGCTAATTCTGCTTAAAAACAAAGTTTAATGATTATCTTTGCGTAAGATGCATGAAAGTAAAATTGGTTTTAAAAAATATTAACAAATAAAGATTTATCATTTATATTTTAATTCTTCTATATTTAGCCATAAAAATATTTTGGCAATCCTTCTTTTTAAGACGATTATATGGGGTGGTATACAAATGTTAAAATATATATTCTTTTTATCTTACATCGTTTTCGCGATAAATATTTCATATTCACAAACGCCTGATACGCTTAATCTGGCAAAATTTTTTGCGGGAAACAACGGGGCTTTCGTCGTTTACGATCAAAATAATAACAAATATATCCGTTACAATCCCAAGCGATGCGGCGAAAGGTTTTTACCGGCGTCTACATTCAAAATTGCGAACTCTTTAATTGGGCTGGAAACAGGCGTTATTTCGGATGAAAACTATGTTATTAAATGGGACGGTAAACCAAAGCCGATAAAAGAATGGGAACGTGATCATACGTTGCGTACGGCAATTCAATATTCTGTTGTTCCTTATTACCAGGAATTGGCCAGGAGAGTCGGGAAGGAAAAAATGCAGCATTGGCTCGATACAATTAATTACGGTAACAGAACAATCGGGAAGAGTGTTGATTATTTCTGGCTGGATAATAGTCTAAAAATTAGCGCAAATGAACAAGTGAAATTTTTAAAGGAATTTTTTAATTATAAACTTCCGGTATCCAAACGTAGTGTTGATATAGTGAAAGATATTATTTCCAAGGAGGTACATGGAAAATCCGTTTTAAAATTTAAAACAGGCACAGGTGATTACAATAACCATTGGATTGCCTGGTTGGTCGGCTATGTTAAAAAGGATGACAATGTTTATTTTTATGCCTTTAATATTGACGGTAATGATTTTATGAGTGTAAGTGATTTGAGGAATACTGTACCAAGGGAAATTTTAAAATACCTTAATATCTTGGAATAAATTTTATTATCTTATACTTAAATTAGATTGCTTTTATAAATATTCACTTAAAATAAATTATATGTCAAGTGTATTAATAATCGAAGACGATCATTCCATCCAGGCTATTTTGCAAAGAATAATGCGAAATAAATTCGGATTTGAAATTTATGAAGCGGTTAACGGAATTGAAGGATTAAAAATATTCGAAAAAATTTTGCCTGATTTAATATTGCTCGATATATCAATGCCTTTTATGAGCGGAATAGAATTTTTAGAGGCAATAAAAAAAGAACCGCGGTTAAAAGATATCCCGGTGCTTGTTATTTCTGCCAACCATCAAAGAGAGCTGATAGATCAGATGATAAAACTAGGAGTGAGCGACTATATACTTAAACCGATGGATCTAGAAGCTACTTATAGTAGAATTGGAAAAGTAATTGATAAAATAAAAAAAGATTAAACCTACCTTATCTTTGTTCCGATTTGACCGCCTCAAATACAACTGTGCTTTACACATCATTATTTATGTGCTACAGAGCATTATGCATCTTACCTTACATTGGAAATAAAAAAACAAATTTCTAAGTTCTCAGTTAAAATTACGGAGTGCAGCGCTTATAGAATTTTGTTAAAAGATTTATTCATTTTTCCCATTCAAAAAAAGCGATGAATAACTTTTAACAATTCTTTTAACGCTGCTTTTTTTATTTAAACTAAAAGGAGAGCGAATGGATAATAAAAAAACAAGGGAAGCACACTTGCTTTTTCATGGTTTTGCCATTGCCAAATCATTAACACAAAAAATCCGATATAAAATTTTCCTAACTTTTATTGTGTCCCTTGGTTTTATTACAACGGGAATTAGTAAAAATGAAATAAGCCATAACTTGCCGTTCATATTTGATTTGAATAATAGGATATCAGAAGCTTATGTGTCTGTTAATAAATTGGATTCTCCTTTATTTGCGGATACTTTGAACCTTGATAATTTACTCCCTCCGCCTAAACCCCAATTATTGCCTAAAAGAATTAGTTTTATGGAAAACTTTCTTTGGGGCGAAAACGGCATGGTAAGAAAGATCGGCTTGGAACCGCCGTTAACTTCAGAGGAAAGAATTCATGAAATTCATATAAGACGAACAATGCTTACCGCTCATCAAATTGGCGGATTTACAACACTTGCTTTAATGCTTACTGCTGCGTATTTCGGACAGCGTGTAATTGACGGGCATAGAAATTTAGGCGATATGCATCAAGCCTTTGTATCCGCAACAATTCTTTCATACAGCTTAACTGGGCTTCTTGCCGTGCTTTCGCCGCCGCCACTTATTAGGCGCGATGAAGGAGGCACCGTGGTAATTCACAAAACTTTAGCCTGGATTCATCTTGCCGGTATGATAATTACTCCCATACTCGGCTCACTGATCGGGGGAAGGCGTCACTTTAATATAAACAAAGCACACTTTCATCAGGTTGCCGGATACATTACCACGGCAGTGTTTACTGCATCAATGTTAGTAATAACGTTTTAATCGGAGGAATAAAATGAAGATCAAAATTTTAGTTGCTTTTATTGTTTTCTTATTACCGGCTTCAACACTTTTTTCTCAAACTAAAAAATACGTGGCGGAAAAGGGCGACTCGTATATCACATATAAAATAACACATCCCTTGCATGAAGTTGAAGCCAAAAGTAAAAACGATTACTGCGTTATTCTGGCGGATACTGCTAAGAAAGAAATAAAGGAAGTTGCGGTTCAGGTTGATGTAACTTCATTCGATAGCGGGAACTCCAACCGTGATTCGCATGCAATGGAAGTTGTAAACGCAATTACATACCCTGATGCACAATTTACCAGCACTTCCGTTGTGCCCCAAGGTGATAGCCTGGAAGTAAACGGGAAACTCACTTTCCATGGCATAACCCGCCATATTTCACTAGAGGTTTTTCCCAGCTGGATGCAAGATAAATTAATAGTAAACGGAAAGTTTGATATTAGTCTTACGGCTTTTAAAATAAAACGGCCATCGCTGTTTTTGATACCGATTAATGACAAATGTGAGTTTACATTAAAACAAGTTTTTGATTTATAGATGTAGAAAAATAATTTATAGCTCTACAACAATTTCTTATTGCGTATATATTTGTAATCCGTACATATAAAACATTGTACGGGTTATTTTTTATTGAGCTACTTGATAAATTTCATTCTATAGCCTACACCCGACTCGGTAACAATAAACTTAGGGCTGGAAGCGTTATCCTCTATTTTCTTTCGAAGTTGTCCGACGAATACTCGTAGGTATTGTGAATTTTCTACGGACGAAGGGCCCCACACCTCTTTTAGAATATAATTATGAGTAAGAACCTTCCCGATATTTTGGAAGAACAAAGTCATTAAAAGATATTCGGTATTAGTAAGTTTTATCTCTTCATTATTTTTAGAAACTATCCTCGCGGCAAAATCTATTTTTAAATTACCGTTTATAAAAATAGTCTCACCTTTAATGGTTTGTGTTCTTCTTATATTTGCTTTTATCCTTGCTATCAATTCGGAAGTGTTGAAAGGCTTAGTTAAATAATCATCGGCACCCAGATCCAGCGCTTTAACAATATCTTCTTCCGAATTACGCACGGAAAGAATTATCACAGGAACGTTAGACCATGTTCTTAATTCTTTTATTACGCCAAACCCGTCCATATCCGGCAGGCCTAAATCAAGTATAACCAGTTGCGGATGAGAAGTAGCGGCAAGCGTAATTCCTTCTTTTGCAGTCCCGGCTTCCGCAATTTTAAAATCGGATGATTCAAGCGCGATAGATAAAATTTTTCTTATCTGCAATTCATCGTCTATAATTACAATTGTGTTCTTGTTACTCATTTGCTTACCTATCGAGTGGCAGCGAAATTGTGAAAGCTGCCCCGCCTTCTTTAAGATTAGAAGCATTAATGCTGCCGTTATGAGCTTCAACAAATCCTTTGGCTATTGATAGTCCCAAACCGGTGCCGCCAGATTTTGTTCCCGGTATACGGTAGAATTTATCGAAGAGTTTCGGCAGTGCCTCTTCCGGAAAGCCTTTGCCGTTATCCGAAACAGTTATAATGCATCTGTCGTTTATCTGTTTTGCATCCATATTTATTTCGCTGTTTTGCGGAGTATATTCCAGCGAGTTACGGATTATATTGAGTACGGCTTGTTCCATCAGGCCAAAATCAAACTTGAATATGGATATTTCATCTGTAACCGAGATAATGATTTTGTGATTCCCAATTTCATCTTTTAACTTCTCAATTACGGAATTTAGTAAATCCGAAATTGAGTGCCAATCTTTTTTTAAAGTAATATAACCGGATTCCAGCCGTGCCATGTCTAAAAGATTTTCAACCAGTCTGTTAAGCCTATCGGCAGCTATGTTAATTTCGCTTAATATTTTTCCCCAAACGTTTTTGTTTTGATAAATCTTATCGTCCTTAAAAGAACTTACTGCGCCCATTATTGTAGTTATGGGAGTTTTTAATTCGTGCGAAAGGGAGTTAAACAAAGTCTTATAAAGCTTTTCCGATTCATGCGCAATCAAAGATTTTTTTGCAATGTTGTTTAAATATTCCCTTTCGGCGGCGTTAGATATTTGGACTATAAATGTTTCAAGAAAATTTTCCTGTTCAAAAGTTAATTTCTTTTCATCCTGTGTCTTTATTCCAACAACCCCCATCGAACCGCTTTTACTTTTAAGAGGATAAAAAGTAATAGGGCTTAACGGCAGTGTATTTGTAAACCTTCCCGCTTTTTGAATGTTTGTATATACCCAATTGGCAATCAGCCAGTCCGCGTCGTCAATTAGAAATGAGCTTGCCGAATGTGGCTTTGCGTTTAGTCTTTTATTCTCGTCGTTAAAGATTATTATTGCATCGGCGTTAAAAAATTGATTTGCTTTTTTTACCGTTACATCGGCAATATCATCAATACTGCTTGCCGCCGATAAATCTTTTGAAAGATTAAAAAGTAACGATGTCCGCTTTTCTTTTTGAATTAGAAAGTGCTGCTGTGTTCTAATTTTTGATGTGAGCAAACCTGTAACAATTGCTACAATAAAATACATTACAAGCATTAGCACATCATCAATCTTGGCTACGTGCATCGTAAATTGAGGAGGAATGAAATAATAGTCCCAGCTTACGGCGCTAAGGAAAGCGGCAAATAAAACCGGGCCGGGACCCAGATCAAAAAGCGGCAGAAGAGAAATAGTTAATAAGAAAAGAAGTGAAACGGCCTGGTAACCTATGCTGTTTTTTAGCAGATAAAAAACAATAGTTATAAGAAATACTATTGCGGCTGCAAGGATGTATTTTGAAAAAGATGATTGGGGGTTAAATATCGCCTCGGTTTTTGTACCTGTCGAAGACAGCTCTTCTCCGCCAACAACGTAAACATCTATCTCACCGCTTTTTTTAAACAATTGCTTAATAAAGCTCTTA
>DAIERC010000084.1 GCA_027347125.1 Ignavibacteriales bacterium | reverse complement strand
TGTATTTTTCTCTTTCGTATATCATTTCAAACTTAAATGTAGCAACGGCACAATTCCCGGTTACATCAATTTGTTCGTCGCTTTCGGAATACTCCAGCACTGCGGCGTTTGTGCAAAATTCTATAAAACTATTTATTAATGTTTCGCGGCCGGATATTTTTCCTGAAAATCCCGGTAGTTTCATTGTTATTGCCGGGTGTAAATAAATTGCCATTTGATCCGGCTGGCCTTCGTGCCATGCACGGTTTATTGCGGCCAGAGCATTGAGTACCTCGGTTTCGGTTTCAAGCATTTTTGCGCCTTATTGATTTTTAATTTAGCATTTTTACTTTAATTAATTCTAATTGAGCGCGTATCGGATCTGTTTTTAGATAATATGTTACACCGAAGTATAAAGTGTAATAAAGCGATCTTCCGATTATAAAATTATAGTACGTCAAAATTGGCATACTGTAAAAAGCTTAACGCAGTTTTTATGCTTTTTCAACCGGAATTATCAACTTGTCTAATTTCTTTCTTCTTCCTATCTAATTCCTATCTAATTGGCTTTAACAATTCTCTAAAATTGTTAGTCTGTCATTTTTACCCATACTGCAAAGTTTTCTCTAAGGTTATACCGGGTTTCCCAAAGGAAACGTTTCTTTCATAAATATTATTCTTCTTGGTTTGTTGATGCTCCCCAGATATTTAATTTAAAATCTTTTAATAATTCTTTTGCTTCTTCTAACTGGTTTTCATTCACAATAAATCTTGCCGGCACAAGCAGCGGACGTACGCTTAAAAAATTTCCACCGACTATATAATAGTCGATCTTACCGTCATCCAGCATGGATTGTATTAACGCAATATCGCCCTGGTTTAAAGAGTATAAAAGTTCTACATAATTTTCTTTATTTATTATCTTGGGCGGATTAAAATTAAAATCAATGAAGGCTTCACATTCGGAACAATGTATTTTGCCTGTTTCCCTTTCTTCTTTCGAAAGCTTCAGTTCGCTTCCGCAACCGGGACACATGATTTTTTCCGGCAGCTCTCTAAAAGGAACTTCCGCCTTCAGCAGCTTTTGACATTCAGGGTTTTTGCAGTAATAATATTCCTTACCTTCATCCAGGCATTGCTTACAGTAATCTTTTCCGCAGCCGCGACATACCGACATGGCTTCTTTATCGGGATGGTTAAAACAGGTTTTCATAATTTCACCTTTATTATTCCATCGCATCTTAATTTAATGCGGGTATATGAGCTTATATATAAAAGTCAAATCCGGCAATAAATATTGCTGCCATCCAGCGTGCCAGTGTTAGTCCACTGAGCCTTACTTAATTGCGCGCATATAATTACAATTGCCGCGAACAGATATTGCCTTATCAATTTCATAGCTTCCCTATTTGTTTTATTATTAAACCGGTATGCTTAATAAATTTTATAGAATATTAATTATCCGCCGAATTATTTCTATCATACAAACAGTGGGTTAAAATATAATATCAATGCCATCTTAATGGCAACAGCAATTTTTACTAACCCGATTTTTTTTAAGGAGAAGATATTTCTGAAATAATTCCGCTCAATAATTAAAAAGTTCAAAAGCAAGTTCAGGTTCAAGAGGAAATTTAATAAATAAGCTCATACAAACTTAGAACCGCACAGCCGGCAGCCAAATAAAAAGAGTGCATGCAATCATACATTCCATGCACTCATGCTTCAAGGCATTCTTACCGTCTTGAGCTTTTTTATGCTCTCTGTTATAAAGCGGCTTTACTTTAAAAACAGCATCTTCTTCACGTCGTGAAAATTAATTTTACCGTCAAGTGATTCGGCCTCCATAACGTAAAAGTAAACTCCCGAAGGATATTTTAATGCGTAAAATATTGCCCTGTGGTCGCCGGCAGTTTCAACATGGTTTTCCAGTTGTTCTATAAATTGTCCCAACTCGTTGTAAACATCTATCTTAACGTGGCTATCGACAGGTATGGAATATTTAATAACGGTTGAAGAATTAAACGGGTTGGGATAATTATTCAACAACGAATATGAATTGGGCGTAAGATTAACATCTATCATTATTTCTTTTACAGACAAATAATTTCCCCCTGTTCCGAACAGATTTAGACGGTAATAAATTTGTCCTATAAACGAAGTTGTATCAAGATCGTCATAATAAGTATACTCGTTTATGTTGGAAGAAAGCCCGTTGCTTTTTACGAAAGCTATATTTGTCCAATCTTCTCCCAAAAATTTTCTTTGAATATAAAACCCGTTGTTATTTTTTTCTTTGCTAGTTTGCCATGTTAGTTCAACAATACCGTTTGATTCGCTGGAGTTGAAAGAGACAAGCCCTACCGGCAGGTTGTTTGTAATGGTAAAAACCGAATCGCTCATGCATTCGTCTTTAATATAAGGATTCGACGCGTCGTAAATTTTAATACGGCAGCTGGTTGAAGGCGTGGCCGGAACCTGCCAATGATATATACCGGAGTTTCCGTTAACCAACGAGGCAATTTGTTTCCAGGTATTGCCGTTATCGGTTGAGTAATCAACATTAACCAGGTTAACGCCGGATGAATTCCAGGTTATATCCTGTGTTGAGTTAGCGGCAAGCGTTTCACCGCCTTTTAATGATGTTAAAAGCACCAGCGGTAATTTATAAGCGCGGTAGCTCCACACATTTTGCGGCAACGACAATTCCAGCGCAACTGTTCCGTCAGGCTTAACTTCGGTAACACTAGGGTTGGCCGCGCCCCAACCTATTAAGGAACTACCGTCGTCAAGCCTTTGAACATAGCCCATCGCAAAACCGTAAATATCGGGATTGTTCGTGTACTGCCAAACCAGCGTTGCCGTTTTATTTACTTCGTTAAGATTGTATTCAACCCCTCTTGAAAAGGAAGGAGTATGGTAATTCCCGTCATCAAATAAAACAATGTCGCCGTTCGGTAATCTTCTTATCGCGTGCTGATGTGAAAAGCCTATATCGTCATTTACAAAATTAAACTGATTATTCTTTCCGCCGAGCCGCCAGATTATATCGCCTGTGTTAATATTAATTTTTGTTATCTCGTCAAGATGCCTCGAAGAAAGGAGTATATTTCCGTCGGGATCAATATCTATGGCGTTGGAGTGAACATAATCAATTTTGGCGGCGGTTAAATCCTCATGCGTAGCGTCTGTAATCTGAAAATGATCCCAGCTTCGCCATTGGAAAACAACGTTCCTGTTTTTATCCTGTTCCTGTATTATTATTCCGGTAACAGCGGCAGCCGGATTACCGCCTGGAATCACCTGGCTCATATCAACGGTTTCAATATCGTCGCCGAGCATAAAAATATGACCGTCGGGCATAACCCTTAGTTCGTGAAGATCGGTTACGTAGCCGCCTTTGCAAGCAAAGCTGTCAACAATTGAAAACGAAGTATTCATCGCAAAAAATTTACGCCGGCTTTGGTCGTAATAAGTAATTGTTCCGTTAGGCTGCATTTTAAAATCAAAACACGGCGCGTACATTTTCTTATAGAACACCGGGCTTCCGCTGTTATCCAGAATCATTAAATAACTGTGGTACGGCGAACTTGTATCTTGCGAGAATCCGCTGAGGAATATGTAACCGGGGTCTGGATTGTTTGATTGATTAACACTTATTTCCGGGAAGTCGTTCGGTAATTCGTTTATCTTTTTAAGCCGATGAACTGCGGTATTGTTATTACTGTAGCCGGCGTATTTATTTTCGATTTGCTGTAGCCGAAGCTGCTGCGAATCCAATATATCAAGTTTCCTGGCCAGCGGCATCCGGTTATTTGAAATTGTAAAACTAAAACTTACGGGCTCAATTTCATTTCCGCTTGCTGTCTGCAAGCCTTCGCTTAAAGAAACATTTACTGTTTCACCGGCTTCAAATTGATTATCCGGCAGGAACAAAATTGTTTTTTGATCGTTGGATAAAATTGTTTTACCGGAATGATAACCGCTTATCGAGCCCCGAACATCAAAAAGGTTAGACGCCGTTGTTGAAGATTGATCCAACAATACCGGCGATTTGATTATAATATTTGTTCCGGGAGTTACATAGCTTGAAGACGGCTCCGGAAAGATGTAAGCAACCTTTACATAATTCCTCGAATCTTTTATGTCGTCACCGAAATAACATGTACCGGCCGAAACGTTTGCAGCATAAAAAATGTAAACAATAATCGTTATTAAAAATACATTGTATAATTTTTTCATCTTAACTTTTCCATATATAAATCTTTAAAAATATCATAAGACGGGGCATGCCCGCCCATACCGCAACGTCGTCATTTCAAAAGCATCATCTTTCTAACCGAAACATATTTTTGCTTACCGTCCAGCGATACCGCACGAATGGAATCGAAGTAAACGCCGGAGGATAAATTTTTAGCATTGAATGAAAGCGAATGGCTTCCGGCACTTTGTACCGAGTTTTCCACTTCTTCAACTAATTGCCCAAGTGAATTATACACATCAATTACAACCTTGCTGTTAGCTGCCAATTCATATTTTATAATTGTACTGGGATTAAACGGATTTGGATAATTATCTTCCAGGTTATACGCGTAAGCAACTGCGTTTGTATTTGATGAAGCAACTGTTTGAATAGAAAAAGTCGAGTCGCTTATAAAATCATCGTCTGGCTCCGAATTATCACGGTCGCTAATTCTAATTTTACATAATGCGGAAGCAACAACCGGAACATTCCATTTGTAAGAGTTTGACGCAGCAGAGTAATTTGTAGTTATATTGTTCCAGGTTTTACCGTCATCGATAGAATAATCAATATTTACGGTATCTACACCGGATGATTGCCATGTTATATTTGTTGATGAGCCGCTCAGTAAATTTTTTCCGGCTAAAGTAGAATCTATAAATACAAAGGGAAACCGGTATGCCCTGTAACTCCATACGCCTTGGGGTAAGTCCATTTCCAAAGCAACTTTTCCGTCGGGAGTTACTTCGGTTACGGAAGGATTTGTAGCCCCCCAGCCGATTAATGTATTTCCGTTTTCAAGCCTTTGTACATATCCCATCGCAAAGCCGTATATGTCTGGGCTATTTCTGTACTGCCAAACAAGTGTGGCGGTTTTGTTTACTTCATCAAGTTTATATTCCACCGCGCGGGAAAACTGCGGAGTGTGAAAATTACCGTCGTCAAATAAAGTTATATCGCCGTTGGGCAGCCTTCTTATTGAATGCTGGTGTGAAAAGCCGACCGTGTCGTTAACAAAAGTAAACTGGTTATTCTTGCCGCCAAGCCTCCAGATAATATCGCCGGTTTGAATATTGATTTTAGTAATCTCGTCCATGTGCCTTGATGATAAAAGTATATTGCCGTCGTTGTCTATTTCAATGGCATTGGCGTGAACATAATCGATATTATGCGCGGTTAAATCTTCGTGTGAGGCATCTGTAATTTTAAAATGATCCCATGTTCTCCATTCAAAGACAACATTTTTATTTTTATCAAGTTCCTGAATAACATTGCCGGTTACCTGTGCCGCCGTGTCTCCGCCGGCAATAATCTTGCTCATATCAACGGTCTCTACATCGCTGCAAAGGAGAAAGATATGGCCGTCGGGTAATATTCTTAGTTCATGGGCGTTGTTTACATAACCGTTCCCGCAGGTAATGCTGTCGATTACATCAAACGACGTGTTCATTACATAATGCTTATTCGTTCCCTCGTCAAAATATGTTACTACGCCTGTCGGCTGTATTTTAAAATCTAAGCC
>DAIERC010000070.1 GCA_027347125.1 Ignavibacteriales bacterium | reverse complement strand
TACTATTAAATATTCTTTTGATAACGGCGCGGAGCAAACAGCAGCTTTGAAAACCGGCAGTGGCGTTCATGAATTATTATTAAAAGTTCCTGATGGCAGCGCTCAATCGGTTAAGAGTACTACTACAATGGCCGATCAGGCTTACTTTTACGGCGCCAGTCTTGAAAACGGAAATGGTGTTTATGTAGATAACTTTCCGTGGAGAGGAAATACCGGCCTTGGGTTTAACAATATTTCGGAATCTCAATTTATGCAGTTCAGTAAATTGTTGAACTACAAGTTGCTTATCTTAGCTTTCGGCGCAAATGAAACAAGTTTTGGATCTAGTGATAATTCTTGGTACGAAAACCAGATGGTAAAAGTAATTAATAATCTGAAAAAAGCTTTTCCTCAAACCAGCATTCTTCTGCTTGGGGTGGGTGATAGAGCCGTTAAACGCGGTACCAGGTTTGTAACGGATCCTAATATTCCCCCGCTAATTAAGACGCAGCAGGATATTGCAGCAAAAACAGGTGTTGCTTTCTGGAACCTGTTTGAGGCTATGGGCGGCTATAATTCAATGGAATCATGGGTAAATGCAAGCCCGCCTTTGGCTCTTATGGATTATACGCACCCTTCATGGCAGGGCGCTAAGAAGGTTGGCCAGATGATTGCCAAGGCAATTATCACGGCGTATAAACAGTATAAATAAAGAAACAAATTAAATTTTTTATACCTCCGCGTTCAAGCATGGTAACGCGGAGGGAAAGAAAAGTATTTAATATTTTTGAAACATTAATACTAGAGGGAAAAATGATATCTGACAAACTGAAGCAGGTAATATTAAAAGAATTAAATCTTAACGATTTTGATATGATGGACGAAACAACAGCCAACCAGGTGCCCGGCTGGGATTCTTTCAATCACATTAACGTTATTTTAGCCGTTGAAAAAGAGTATAACGTAAAGTTTAAAGGGCTTGAAATTCTAAAAGTAAAAAACATCGGTGAGCTGCAGAAACTAATTGATTCAAAACTTCAAAGTTAGTTCCGTACCTAAATTGTTACTATTACAAAGACTAATTAATTTTTATCAACAAACCTGTGAGCGCGAATGTTTTCCAGTATAGATTTTAATAAGCTGATTGAGCTATTCAAATACAATCCGCAGGACCCGGTTTACTTCAACACAAGCTTCTTCTTGTTTTTCTTTTTTGCGCTGCTAATCATTTACCGTGTTGTTGCAAAAAGCAAGAACTTGAAAATTTATACTTTGATATTCTTTTCCCTGTTCTTTTATTACAGGGATTCCGGGTATTTCTTTTTGCTCCTTTTTATTTCCACATTTGTAAACTTTTATTTCGGTAACTGGCTTTACAAAACAAAATCACTTTCGCTGAAAAAAGTTTTATTCTTTGCCGTTATTATTATTGATATCGGGCTCTTGGTTTACTTTAAGTATACCAATTTCATACTTCAAATATTAACGGATTTAAAAGCAGGCAGCTTCCAGCCCCTGGATATTCTTTTACCTGTGGGAATTTCTTTCTACACTTTTAAGGCGATGAGTTACTCCATAGAATTATATATAGGTTCGATGGAACCGACCGACAGTTTGAGAGATTTTTCTCTTTACATGTTTTTCTTCCCGAATATACTTGCCGGCCCGATTGACAGAGCCGCGGTTTTTTTACCTCAGGTGCAGGGCGATTTTTACATCTCTAAAGAAGATATAGGCAGGGCGGTATTTTTAATTATGTGCGGTTTGTTCAAGAAAGCCGTTATTGCCGATTATATCGGTTTGAATTTTGTCGATCGCGTATTTGAAGTGCCGCTAAGGTTTACAGGCGTTGAAAATCTTTTAGCCACGTATGCCTACGCGTTGCAAATCTATTGCGATTTTTCAGGCTACACGGATATGGCTTTAGGTGTGGCGCTGCTTCTAGGCTTTAAGCTTATGGATAATTTTAACGTTCCGTTTATTGCCTCAAGCGTTGCCGATTACTGGAGAAGATGGCACATATCTTTATCTACCTGGCTGCTGGATTATCTATTCAAACCCATGCAGATGAGCCTTAGACGACTTCGTATTTACGGTAGCGCTATTGCCATCTTTATTACGTTTTTTATTGTTGGGCTCTGGCACGGCGCAAACTGGACGTTTGTGGTGTTCGGTTTAATTCACAGTACTTATCTTGCCGTTTCGCTTTTAACCCAAAAGTTTAGAACCGCTTTTTATAATAAAGTGCATTTAAGCGGAACAAAATTTCTAAAAGTCTTCCAGATTTTCATAACCTTTCATCTCTTGCTTGTTGGTGCAATTGTATTCCGTTCTGACTCGCTGCAAACAGCCGGATATGTATTTCACCAGATATTTAGATATTTCCACGGTGAGGTATTTTTCCAATGGATAGTGGGCTACTCAAACATATTTTATTTGATGTTGCTTGGTTATATTATCCATTTCATACCGAAGTTTGTCGATAAAAAAATTCAGGAATGGATTACCGCATCACCGGTAGTTGTACAGGCTTTGCTTTTAGCTTTGATGATAATTGTTGTTGTGCAGGTGGAATCAGCCCAGTTACAGCCGGTAATATACTTTAACTTTTAAAAAGGCTGTGTGAAAATTCAAAATGTAGCAGGCCGTTTCAAAGGAAACGGCCTTTTTATTTTTAACCATTATTAACGAAACATAGTTCTACCATAAAAAAACCGGGCTTTAACCCGGGTTCTTTGAGCAACTCCCTTACGCATAATTTCCCTTTCGGAGTAAAGGAATGTTGGATAAGATTATTCTATCACTACGTTTTTCCAACTTGCCTGGCGGCAGACAGTATTTCAAAGGCTGCGTAATATGGTGATGAGTAATTCCTAGGCGTTGATTTATTATAAAACGCTTACCCGCTTGCTTAATTCGTTAAGAAGTGAATAACCATCCCACGTTGGTGCGAAGTTCAATGCCTGTCCTATCGGAACAATTCGGTCGATGCCTGCTCCGTTTACTTTTGATGCGAATTG
>DAIERC010000190.1 GCA_027347125.1 Ignavibacteriales bacterium | reverse complement strand
TAATCGATATTATGCGCGGTTAAATCTTCGTGTGTGGCATCTGTAATTTTAAAATGATCCCATGTTCTCCATTCAAAGACAACATTTTTATTTTTATCAAGTTCCTGAATAACATTGCCGGTTACCTGTGCCGCCGTATCTCCGCCGGCAATAATCTTGCTCATATCAACGGTCTCTACATCGCTGCAAAGGAGAAAGATATGGCCGTCGGGTAATATTCTTAGTTCATGGGCGTTGTTTACATAACCGTTCCTGCAGGTAATGCTGTCGATAACATCAAACGAAGTGTTCATTACATAATGCTTATTCGTTCCCTCGTCAAAATATGTTACTACGCCTGTCGGTTGTATTTTAAAATCTAAGCCGAGACCGTTTGTTTTTTTATAAAATACAGGGTTGCCCTGGTTATCCGCAACAATAAGATAATCGCCGTATTGGCTATCGGCCTTCACGCGGTAGTCACTTAAAAATAAATATCCGCTTGAAGGATTATTAGATTGATTAACCGTTAGCGCCGGGAAATCGGACGGCAAGGTTTGAACCGTTGAAATTATTTTATGCGCATTTTGTTTTAACGAATTATTACTGTTATTTATTAAAGGATTATAACCGGTAAACTCATCGCTTATGCCGGGCTTATTTAAAAGATTTTGATTTTGCTTTGATATTTCAAAATTAAATTCCGGCAGCGCAACATTATCACCGTCAATAGTTTTCAGCCCAGTATTTAATTTTACGTTAACAGTCTCGCCGTAATTAAAAGGTATATCGGTGTTAAATAAAATTGTGTGCCCATCATCTGAAAAGATTACTTTGCCGGTATGCTTTCCGCTGACTGACCCGGTAACATCAAAAACCTCATGCGCTGCGGTTGTGTATTTGTCTATCACCCCGGATGTCTTAATAATAATATTCGTTTCAGGCGTTACATATTTTGCGCCGGGTATTGGCGATACATAAATTACTTTTGCATTATTTTTTACGTTTAATAATTTTGAAGCTGGCAGGCTCTCGGTTACAAACAGTAGTAAAAAGATAGGAATTAAATAATAGCAATTTTTCTTCATCATATTCTCCTTAGTTGGAACACAGGTTTAGAAACAAGCCTTTGACAAGGAGAATAGGATTACAGTTTAATCAGAAAATACTTTTCATTTAAAATATTTTACCAAAAGGATTTTAGCTATAAATTATTTTGAGGATGAAAGTAGCGGTCAAAAAAATAATTATTCTTGATATGCCTGGAATAGATTTATAAACCATACTTTTCTTTGCCAAACACGCTTTTAGCGGAATTAATATCTATTAATGAAATAATTTTTGTCTTTTTCGAACGGCTATTTTAAAAAGATTCAAATACTTTCGGCCCGAATCTTCCCACGAAAAACTTTCCTTCATACCGTTTGAAACAATTTTATTCCATGTATTTTTTTGGTGATAAGTGCCAATTGCTTTTTCTACGGCATCAAATAATTCCCAGCTGTCATAATTATCAAATGAAAAACCGTTGCCGTTTTGTTCTTCAACTGAATCATCCCAGTTAATTACGGTATCTGCGAGGCCTCCTGTTTTTCTTACAATGGGCACGGTTCCGTATTTAAGACTGTAAATCTGGTTTAATCCGCACGGTTCATAATGTGAAGGCATAAGAAACATATCGGCGCCGGCTTCGATTAAATGCGACATCTCATTATTAAACCCGATATAAACCGAAACCTTGCCGGGATATTTTTGCTGAAGATCCCGAAACATCTCTTCATATTTTTCTTCGCCACTTCCAAGTATAATCCATTGAGCATCAAGCTTCATTAAATCCGCCGACGCTTCTTCAAGCAAATCGAACCCTTTTTGCGCCACCATTCTGGATACTATT
>DAIERC010000034.1 GCA_027347125.1 Ignavibacteriales bacterium | reverse complement strand
TTGGTTTAAAGATAACCTTTCTACTGCAAAAGGCTCGCCGAAACCGGAAGATATTACTCCCGCATGGACCTTTGACGGCAGATGGGATCCTGAATCTACAGTTGGGCCGGATATAATTAAGTATAATATTGAGGGCGATTCTGTGTTGTTCTATTTTGACGAACATCTTACTATAATTGGCAGCCCCGAATTAAAAACCTCTACCGGAAAACTTCTAAAATATGAATCCGGCGGAGGATCGAATACGCTCAAATTTGTTTCAACTTCCAGTTTATCAAAAGACGATTTAAAAAATTTAAGTTTAATTTCCGGCGGAAAAGTGCTTGGCACTATTGCCTCGGTAAAAGACAGAGCGGCTAGTTTTAAAATTAATTAATACTAAAAAAATATAAATCCTTTAACAGGTGGTAATAATGAAATACAATTTTACTTTTAACTCTTTTACGGCAAAGATTTTTGTCTTTTCTTTTTTGATGATGGCTGTATCAATACCGATAAATGCCCAAAACAATGAGAGCAATAAGAAATATGAAGCTATAGACATGACAGAATTTATGGACAGTGCGCATCATTGGTACGATATTACGGACAAAGATGAAATAATTAAAGCTCTGCCGGATAAACCAAAATATAACTTAAGCGAGATTACAAAAATTGCCGATAATATACTTCTTTTCCAGAGAAACAACGGCGGATGGATGAAAAATTATGATATGCGAGCCATCCTTACCGAAGCGCAAAAAAAAGCGTTGATTGAAACAAAAGATAACGATCAGACTACATTCGATAACGGTACAACTTATTCGCAGATAGAATATCTTGCAAAAGTTTATTCGGTTACAAAAGAAAATAAATATAAAGATGCAGCAATAAAGGGCCTTGAGTTCATATTAAAAGCTCAATACCCAAATGGAGGATGGCCGCAGTTTTATCCCGATACGAGCGGTTACAGAAAATATATTACATTTAACGACGGCGCGATGATCGGAAACATGAATCTTTTGCACCAGATAATACAAAATAAAAGTTATTTCACATTTGTGGATAATGCTTTGAAGGCAAAAATTAATGATGCGTTCAACAAAGGAGTAGATTGTATTTTGAAATGCCAGGTTAAGGAAGACGGTGCATTAACAGCCTGGTGCCAGCAGAATGATATGATTAATTTCCATCCGCAGGGCGCAAGGACATTTGAACTTCCTTCCGTATGTGCCGGAGAAAGTTCTGAGATAACATTATTTCTAATGAGCCTGGAACATCCTGATAATAGAGTGATCAACTCGGTTCAAAGCGCAATCAAATGGTTTGACAAATCCCAAATTCACGGTGTTAAAGTTGAAACAATTAAAGCTCCTAAGGTTACTTACAAATATAGAACTACCAGCAGCGATAGAGTTGTGGTAAATGATCCCAACGCTCCGCGTATCTGGGCAAGATTTTATGAACTCGGCACAAACAAACCGTTCTTTAGCGATAGGAACGGGAAGCCCGTTTATTCACTTGCCGAGGTAGGCAGGGAAAGGAGAGACGGTTACGGCTGGTATACTTATGATCCGGAAGAAGTTCTTAAAGAATATACGGTATGGCAAAAGAAATGGGCAAAAGACGACGATGTACTGAAAAAGTAAAGTACAACAATTTTAATAAACGGAAGTGTTAGGATGAGTAGATTCAATAATAAATTTGTGCTTTTCGCATCAGTTTTAATTACACTATTATTTTCTACGGCCGCTATTATGAATGAAAACAGAATAAAAGGAAAAATACTTTGTTTCGGAGATTCAATAACATACGGCGCTTTTGTAAGAGGCTATGCGTGGGATGACCTTCTAAATAAAAAAAGCGATTCGTTATTTGTAGTTAATGCCGGTAGAAAAGGAAGAAAGACCTCCGATAAAGAAGAACTGCTTCCGGTATTAAGAGAAAATCTTGACGCAAATTACGTGCTTATATTTCTTGGCGTAAACGATTTGAAGGACGGCAACGATAGTCTTGTTAACGGTTGTATTGATAATATAACTTGGATGATAAATAAAATAAAAGAAGAAATTCCTTTGGCAAAAATTGTTTTGCTTGCGCCAACCGGTATAAATTTAAAAACGATGTCTGAAATAAATGTGAAGAAGAATTATAATCTGAACACCGAAAAATCATTGGTAAAACTTGAGTCAAAATATAAAGCCCTGGCTTTAAAAGAATCCGTTGGATTTATTAGTTTACTGAATGTTGTTTCACCGGAAAATTATGTTGACGGTCTTCATCCTAATAAAGAAGGGCAAAGGGAAATTGCCGATGCTGTATGGAATGGTTTAAATAAATTATATAAATAAAAACGTAATCATTAATAAATAGGAAAAGCGATGAGAAAAATTTCATATTTCTTTATCATTACACTTTTAATCTTATCCCAGTTAAGCCTGGATGCACAAAATAAAAAAGAACTGAAAGGCTGGGCTAAAGTTCCTCAAATTCTTAAAGAGATTGTTCCACCTACATTTTCCCAAAAGGAATTTGACATCACTAAATTTGGCGCGGTTGCAGACGGAACCACAGATTGCACTACGGCTTTTAAAGATGCTATTGTTGCCTGCAATAAAGCCGGCGGCGGTATTGTGCTGGTACCAAAAGGTACTTTTTTAACCGGCGCTATTCATCTTTTAAGTAATGTTAATTTGCATGTTACCAAAGACGCAGTAATTAAATTCAGCCCCGACACAAAAAAATATTTGCCCCTTGTTCTTACAAGGTTCGAAGGAGTTGAATGCATGAATTATTCTCCGTTCATTTATGCTTATGAACAGGAAAATATAGCTATTACGGGTGAAGGCGTAATTGACGGGCAGGGAAGCAATTGGTGGTCATGGAAGGGGAATAAAAATTTCGGGTGGAAAAAAGGCGAACCAAACCAGCTGGATGCGAGGAAAAAGCTTTTTGCAATGGCTGAGAAAGGCGTTCCCGTAAAAGAACGTGTCTTTGGCGAAGGATCGTATTTACGTTCAAATTTTATTCAGCCTTATAAGTGTAAGAATGTATTAATCGAAGGCGTTACTCTTAAAGATTCACCCATGTGGGTAATGAATCCTGTTTTATGTCAGAATGTATCCGTTCTAAATGTTAAAGTTGATGGCTTAGGTCCAAACACAGACGGTTGCGATCCCGAATCATGTAAAAATGTTTTAATAAAGGGATGTGAATTCAACACCGGCGATGATTGCATTGCTATCAAGTCCGGCAGAAATGCCGATGGCAGAAGAATTAATGTTCCGAGTGAAAATATAATTGTGCAAGACTGCGACATGAAAGACGGACACGGCGGTGTTGTAATCGGAAGTGAAATTTCCGGCAGTTGTTATAATGTATACGCTGAGAATTGCAAGATGGACAGTCCGCACCTGGATAGAGGTTTGCGCCTTAAAACAAATTCAGTACGCGGCGGTGTTATTGAAAATGTTTATATGAGAAATGTAACGATCGGTCAGGTTGGTGAAGCGGTTGTTCTTGTTGATCTGTATTATGAGGAAGGCGATAGCGGTCCAAACACGCCCACGATTAAAAACATTCAAGTTGAAAATGTTACATGCAATAAAACCAAGTACGCTGTGTTTATGAAAGGTTACGAACGCGCTCCGATTAACGGCTTTAAATTGGTTGATTGTAAATTTAATAATGTTGCCAAACCGGATGTAATTGAGAATGTTAAAAATGTTGTCTGGAAAAATGTTGAGATTAACGGCAAACCAGTTGAATACAAAGGAGAATAATTTTAAAGGGATCACTATGATTAAGAAAATAATAACAGCTACATTTTTTGTATGCATATTTATCTTTGGAACAGGTTATGCGATCGGGCAAACTACTCCAGATACCCTTGCCAAAGGCGATACCGTAAAATATACAATAGATAATTGTGTTAATACTTTGTCAATGGACAAAACGATAAAAACTCAGGCCGGTTACCAGTATTGGTTCGCAGATAAAAATTTTCTTGACGGCAGAACATTAAAGCTGAGCGTAGTTGCGCCTCATATGGCAACGCACGCGCCTCATGTACATGCCGAAGACGAATTCTTTTTTGTGCTTGAAGGAACGGCGGAGTTTTTTCTAAACGGGCACACCAAGGTAGTCGGCCCGATGACCAGTCTTTATTGTCCTTCGTATGTTGAGCACGGTATAAGGAATGTCGGCGATACCGAACTGAAATACCTGGTAATTAAAAAGTATCAAAAGTAATAGTAATTTATATTCGCCCATACTTTTGTACATTGTGCATAATATATTTTAATCCGGGCAACATTCAATTAGATGTTGTCAGGATTATTATTTATTCCATATCCAGCGAAATAAAGAGTTTACTTTATAAAATTGTTTCATATTTTCAATGGACGTTTTCAATCCCTAAAATTAAAACGGGAAATGATCTCAATTATTTTTATCGTGTCTATTCATCCAAATAAAAACAATGGCCGAAGTTCGGTTAGCCAATTTTATTGACGGAGGGAAAATGATTTTTACTAAAAATTTTTTTGCGATTATTTCTTCTGGAATTTTATTTCTATTAATAGCTTCAGCAAACGCTCAGAACAAAGTGATAAAAATATGGCCGGGATTGGCTCCCGGCACCGAAGG
>DAIERC010000025.1 GCA_027347125.1 Ignavibacteriales bacterium | reverse complement strand
CCTGTTTTCAGCTCTGCCAATCGGGGTACTGTTATCGCCGACCGGATTAGATTCACCCATTCCAACTGTAGTTAACCTGTTGCTGTTAATTCCTTTCTTTACTAAATAATTTTTTACAGTGTTTGCTCTTTTATCGGATAGCTTCTGGTTATATTCTTTTGTACCGATATTATCTGTATAGCCCTGTATTTCAACTTTCATATCAGGGTTATCATTTAAAATTTGAGACGCATGCTCTAATATCGGATATGATTCCGGTAATAAGGTTGATTTGTTAAATTCAAAGTTAACACCGTATAAAATCCAATTTTTTGCTTCCTTAACAGGTTTTTCAACTACAACCTGTTTTTCAACCTCTTTAGGAATATATTTTTAAATCAGGCTTTCAATTTCATCAACCGACGGATAATTTTGTTTGGGAGCTTCAACTTCAATTCCGTTATATAAGTCGCAATATTTTGAAGGGGCACCCTTTGAGAAGTAATACTGTAAACCGATATTAAATGTTACGTAAGCGTCGGCATCGGAACCGAAAACACCGTTTCTAATATTATAATTTGCCCCGTCTAATTTCGCATCAGTAGTGTGGAAACCGAACTCGGTATTTAAATTCCAAGCATTTGCTAATTTCCATTCGCTTCCAAGTAATACGTTAAATTGGGAAGTTGTGTTTGTACCGGCATCAGGGTTAACAACATTGCTTGGCCAAACAGCATCTTCTGAAGCTATGCCTACCCCAAATCCTACATAAGGATTTACCGGTGAGCATGGAACAAAATAATATAGTAAATCGAGGCTACCGCTTATTATGTTGGTGTGCATAAATTCTTGCATCGATGGTACACGGGTTCCGTTCGTATAGTAGTATTTATTCAGGGCCGGGTCAAATCCGCCAATACGCCCTTTCATCCTGCTGTAGTTTGCTAATACTCTTAGTCCCACATTTTCAGTAAAGTTTCTCTGCAAGGATAAATATCCGCCGTAATTAGCTTCCTGTGGACGTACATCCGTGCTTTGAAACCTCGGATAGGTAAAACCGAATCCAAAGTTCCAGCTATCTTTCACAGCTTGAGCATAAGATATTTCCGTAGCGGTGAAGAAAGATAAGAAACTAAGAAGCAATATTATCTTTTTCATATTTGTTCCTAAGAATTGTTGAAAAATAATTGTTTAACTATTATAACTATAAACGGTTAGCGGGTTGATCTTCACAGTTGAACATAAAATAAAAATAATTGCCTAAATAACAAAATTAATTTTCATTTATGATATGCTCTTAATCACTTTTAATATCATAACTTATGCTGTCAATAACTTTTACTTAAATAAATCGTGTCAATTTTATTTTAATCAAGATTATTGAAGGATTTAAAAATTAATTTTTATTAAGTTGTCTTTATCTCGTCAAACCATTTTAAACTTTAATTTTTGTGGTAAACTATTTTCTTGTATAGATCAAATATAAATATTATCAATACAAAACGATATAAATATTTTATATTAATATGTATTTGCGCCGTTTCTTTCCCCTTAGCACAAATATGTCCGCAAGAAAAGCATGATAACTTTTCATACATAAAAATTTCCGGTTCGGTTATCAAAAACCAAAGCACTGATGTCTTGAATAAATTTTGGAACAAAGAAAAAGGCTATGAAGGAACTGTTGAAACTCCTTTTTATTATGGAAATATTTTGGCCGGTTTAAGAATATTATCCTTCAGCGGGAAAAAACCTTCTTACCAAAACTTCTCTTCTAATTATTACTTTGTTGGCTGGGGAAAGGATTTTAATATTGTTAACAGGGTAACACTTTTTGCCGGTTTCAGAGTTGGCGGCTTTGCTATGAGTTTTGCCGATGATAGCTTAACCGCGTATCAAAAAGATGAAACCGAATTGGCGGCCGGAATAAACACGAAATTAAATTTTCAAATATTATCGAATATATTTTTTAATGTTTCCGCGGAATACTCTGCGGTGTTTACTCATAAAAGAATAGAACTTTTTTTATTGGCGGCGGGTATATCTTACAAATTTGAAACGCCAAACTGGATGAAGGAATTCTTAAAGTGAAAGTAAAATTACTGTTTGTTTTTTTCATGCTGCAAATATATCTTCTTGCGCAAAGTTCTAATGCGGATGAATACCTTTCGCAGAAACAGGTGGTTACGAGTGACATGATTAAAGCCGCCGGCATACAAAGTCTTTCCGGAATTTTGTACCTGGCCGATAAATGGGATTTTGTTTCAATAGACGGTTACCAAAAACAATTAAGCGCTAATTACCTATCAACGTTTCAGCAGCAAAATTTTGTGGTAATGCTAGACGGGCAGCCCGTTGACGACGGCATTTTTGACGTTCAGAATATAAATCAGCTTCCGGTATCTGTAGATCAAATTGATTTCGTTGAATTTTATAATTCACCACAAATAGTTGACGGCGAATTTACGGAAAACGGGCTTATTAGTATTCATACAAAAAAACCTAAGAAAAATTTCTCCGTTCATTTATATAACGGCATTGGCGATCAAACCGGTGACCCGGGGCCTTACGTGTTTACTAAATATAAATCCCAAAATGTAGACAAGTTAGGTTACTATCTTTCTCTAAATGCCAACGAAGCCGGTAAGGACTGGTATATTAAGTCGGCAATTAAAACCGAACAAAACTTTGCAACGGATCCGGAAATTAATAGCCGCGTTTCCAATCTTAGTAACTCCTATAATAAATCAAGAATGACGGCAACATATTTTAAATTTAGCGCCAATGTTTTGGGAGGTGAGCAACAATTTGTACTGGGGAATACCAGGCAGTATGATTTTTTCTTTTTTAAACCTTACGGCGATGAAATACCTGTTAACAGGTATTTCCGCTTTTGGGGATTTACAGGACATTTTCTTAACCAGAATAAATTAAATTTTGATTACAACCTGTTGTATTCGCTTAATGAATTGGGGCAGTGGGCGAACAAGCAAAATTTGGATTTTAATTTGAACCAGGAAGAATATTATTTTAGGCTCCAGGCAAATTATAATAATAAAAATTTCAACTTACTGGCAGGTATTTCGCACAAATATATTTTGGGTGCCTCACCGTTAAGCAAGTTTGAAAAAAGCCTTACCTTGGAATCATTCTATGCGCAGGCTGCTATAATGCCAAACAATAATTTTTCCCAAAATCTTGGCGTTTATGTTGTTACAGACGGAATAAAGAATGCATTAAAAGCGGTGATGAGTAACTATTTTATAATTAACCGGGCCAATTCGATTAAATCAAATTTCAGCTATTCTGAAAAACTTTTTTCTGAGGACGCGAATTTTTGGTACTGGTATATGCACGGATATAAATTTAATGCGCCGGATTTCAACGCGCCGGATATTTTCGGAAACTTTAACACAAGTAAAACATTTACTGCTGATTTTGATTATTTATTAAAAGCCGCCCCGAAGGTAAATATTGATGTTTCGCTGTTCCTCCGGCAGTTCTCGGATTTTTATGTTGAGAAACAACTCTATCAATATTTCCCCGATCAAAGTTCTTTTTACGCGAACGATATGGTTTATACCAACGCTAATTTAAAAACCGCAGGCTTCCAGGTAGAGTTAAATTATATAATGTTCCCAACGCTTTCGCATGATCTTTTTTACAGCTATCAAAAAGATTATTGGGGAAACAATGTTTTCCGCGATGTCTGGAAGAATCTGCCGGTTAACAAATTCAATTACACTTTGAATTTCCGGCCTGGCGATGATTTCGGAATCTGGGCAAGGCTAAGGTATATCTCTTCCACAATCTGGTATGATTATAAATATTCACCTGTCCAATCAGCATCGGAATATAAAATGGAAGTTAATCCGCTAATTAATTTTGATGTATCGGTAAGTAAATGGTTTTGGAGAAAAAAAATTTTTGTTAATATGCTTTTCCGTAATATCTTTAACCAATCTGAAGAATATATACCTATCGGAGTTTCAAATACTTTAAGGTATTATCTTCAACTTCAATTACTGCTTGATTCGATTTTATAAAGAAGGAAAGATGCTTCATTTGCCAAAGGATAACTGATGAAAAAAATATTTTACATAATGCTTTTACTGTTGAACATCAGCATAATATGCGATGCGCAAAGTATAAACACCCCGAAAACCGAATACGTTTTTAATCAAAGCCCGGATTTTATGGCGGGAACAAACAGTAATTACAAATTCAGTCATGAGCATGATCTTATCGCCCAAGCCTCAAAATATTTCAACCATAACTACAATACTGGTCATATTTTGTTATGCGATGTAAACGCTATTAGCAACCGGATGCCGTTTAATAAAAATATTCCCGGGTTGTTAGTGCCGGAGCAAAATTTAAAAAACGGTAATGAAGAATCAACAAAAAATAAATCCTTCTTCAAGAGCAACTGGTTTTATTTTATAGGAGCTGTTGCTATAGCCGCGGCAGTATATGTTTTGTGGCCGGCTAAAGAAAAACCGACTAGAACTAATTCAACATTCGGTATTCCGTCTCTGCCGCATTAAAAATTTTTATTAGTTTAAATATGACTTACAGAAACATCTTTGTAATATTAAATATTTTTTTCTTCGCAGCCTTGTTGCATGCCGGGCAAAGCGAGCTTAAAAAAAATAATGAGCGTCTGGAAGTTGTTCCGGTTACGCCGCCGGCTCTTTTTTCTCCTTCCTCCAATGCTAAAAACGAAGACACAACGGTAATTTTTGTATGGGAAAAAAGAACCCAGTTTACAAGCTACATGCTGCAAGTTTCCGAAGACTCATCTTTTGCATCTATTCTTGTTGATAGCTTAACCAAAAATTCATTTCTAAAAATTGGCGCTCTTCAACATAATAAAACTTATTATTGGCGGGTAAAGGGAATTGTTTCGGACAGCGTACAATCGATGTGGTCGCTTACTTTTAATTTTGGAACAAATTTGTCTGCACCGGTTCCAACCGGTCCGAATGGAAACAACCAGGATTCGGTAGTAACTTTTTCATGGCAAAATGTTGCGGGTGCTGATTTTTATCTATTACAAATTTCGAAAACACCGGGCTTTGAACAATCGAATTTGATATATTCTTCTTATATCGATTCCAATCCGTCGTTGGTTAATCAACTGGAAAGTAATATAAAATATTACTGGCGAATCTCGGCTCTTAATTTTAATGGCGGCACAAGCGGCTGGTCGGGCGTTAATAATTTTGAAATTAAACTGCTGCCGGTAGTGTTGGCCTTACCGGTTAATCAATCCAGAAACATTGATACGGTGAGGACTTTTAGCTGGGGAAAAATAAACGGCGCCGCTCAATACAGATTTGTTTTATCCAACGATTCTCTTTTTGCAAACATAAAAGTAGATACGGTTGTTACTGATACAAGCTTAAACATTTCTGTGTTAAAATATTTTAACCGTTATTACTGGAAGGTATACGGAATATCGTCTGACGGTAATTTCGGGTACTGGTCAAACGTAAATACATTTGCTACCAGACTGGCAACCCCAATTGTTTATTCCCCCGCAAACAACTCATACAATCACCTAGATACGGTTAAGCTCGGGTGGTCGCAAATTTTAGGTGCATCAAAATATCATTTGCAAGTATATGCCGATTCGGTCGGTAATTTGATGATCGATACTTTAATTTCGCAAACTTCATTCTATTTAAAAAATTTGAAATTGAACGCTGAATATTTTTGGCGGGTGATTGGGTTTAATGAACAAAGTGATTCAAGC
>DAIERC010000012.1 GCA_027347125.1 Ignavibacteriales bacterium | reverse complement strand
TCTTGCAAGTTCAAGTTCTACCTCGCCGGAATTATCGGGCAACTCTATATAATTTATATTCTCAAAAAATTTTTCTATAAAATTAATTTCGTCAATATAATCTTCATAAACTTTTTGAGTATAACCTATTTTCTTAAGTGTGCCTTTTTGTGTGGAGATAAGATTTTTTATCTCCTCATAGATTAAAAGCTTTTTATTGTTGGTTGCGGCCGCTTCAATATTTTTTATAAGCCGGACTATATCCAGAGCAATTGCGTTATCGGGTTTTACTTTTAATACCGCATCGTTAACAATGAAAATCGTATTTAGGATTTTATCTTCTTGGTCAAGTAATATTTTCGGCACCAATTCTTCAAATTTTTCTTTAAAAAATTCCGCAACTTTTGTTGCATCTGCCGAGTAAAGTGCACCGGCAAGTTTTAAAACATTTTTCCTGTTTTTAATAAGGGAAATTAATTCGCGTGCAAGCGTATTTTTTGAAGAAAAAAACCTGACAAGGTATCTTAGGCTTTCCCCGTCATCAGAGCTTTGAACGGCGGCTTTAATTGTTTCTTCAACAGAAAGCTCTATTAACTCAGTCGAAAGCTCCTCATCAATCGGCGAAAAGTTAGCATCAAGCCCGGCTTCAACAGGATACTCTCTTAGTATGTCGATACAAAAAGAATGAATAGTAGAAATGTTTGCCGAGACCAGCTGACGCCGCATGTTTTCCAGTTTTTTTTCGACAGTTTTATCTTCGACTTTACTTAATCGCTCTTCAATTTGTAAGGCAATTTTTTTATACAACTCGCTTGCGGCCTTATCTGTAAACGTAATTGCCGCAATATTTCTTAATGATATCCCTTCTTTTAACACAATCTCAATATACCTGCGCGATAAAACAAAAGTTTTACCAGAGCCGGCGTTTGCCGTCAACGATATATGGCTGCCGAATTGTAATGCTGCTTTTTGATGCGGAGTTAATATAGTCATTAAACCTGATTTATATTTTTTTGATTGTGAATAACCGGAATAGATATTTTAAATGCCGCCCCGGGATTGTCTTGCTCTAAGATGACAACGCTTCCGTTGATGCCTTCAATAAATCTTTTCGCAAGTTTAAGTCCTATTCCCATGCCTTTTTCCTTAGTAGTAAAATTTGATTCGAAAATTTTTTCCCGGATGTTTAGCGGAATGCCTTTACCGTCATCCGATATTATTATAATAAAATTTTTATTCTCTTCCGAAATAATAAATTCAATTTGTGAAGCCCCGGCCTGAATTGAATTACGAATAAAATTTATGAACATTCTTCTTAACTGTGCTTTATCAGCCTCCACTAAAACGGACGGCAAGGAAGAATTAAGTATAATTTTTATATGTTCTTCAACAAATAAATTTATTGTGTCTTTTAAGATGGCAATAAGATCTATTTGTTCAAGATTAAAATTTGGCATTCTTGCAAAACGGGAAAACTCAGACGCAATTAAGCTCAAGTTTTCAATCTGGTTTAATATAGTTGAAGAAAGTTTTTCAAACATCGAATCAAAATTTTTATTCTTGTCGTTGTAAGAAGCAACAAGCTGTTGCACGGCAAGCTTCATTGGTGTTAAAGGGTTTTTAATTTCGTGCGCTACCTGTTTTGCCATTTCTTTCCACGCGTTTTCTCTTTCCAGTTCCGCAAGCTCCACCTGGTTCTTCTGTAATTCTTTTGTCATCGAATTAAAACCTTCATATAGTTCTTTTAATTCTCCTTTTTCATTATTCTCAAGTTCAACGTTCAAATCTCCGTGCGCAACTGAATCAGTTGCCTTGGTAAGACGCCTTATCGGAAGCGAAATCCGGTTAGCCAGAAATGCGCTTAGTAAAATCATTATTAAAGTTGTGAAAGAAAAAATACCGAACAAAAAGACATCGATATCAATTACCGAGAACGACAATCTTACATTGTTGAATGCATCGTTAACACCGATTATTAGGGGTCTTCCTTCGAAAGATATTTTTTTATAAAACGCGTCATATGTAAAGCCCTCAACGTTTTCCTGCGTTAAATACTCGCGGAAGCTAAGGTAATTTAATTCATAATATGCTTCAGGGTTAAGTCTATCGTTAAACAAGCCGATCTTATAATATTGTTCTTTGGAATTATAAAGCTGCGTTGTACCATCATAAATAGAAAAAGAAATCCCCATATCCTGGCCGGCCTTTTCAAATGCCTGTTGAACATCCAGGTTCCAATTACGTTTTATTTCATTATTAATATATTTTTCTATGTAGTCCGCTCTATCACTCAGGTCGTTAAAAATAGCCGTTTTGCTTCTTTGCTGAACAATCTGCCGATTGTAAAACGCCAATACCAAAACAGGTACAAGCAGAACTAGAAGGAACGCTATTAATAACTGCGCCCTGAAGCTGTACCTGTATTTTTTTATTCTGAATGAGAGCAGTACAACAAGTGTTATAATTATGAATATACTGTGAATAAGGAATATCTTAAAAAAATTATATAGGTCCCACGAAATTCTTTTCTCTCTCGTTAATACCGCCGTAACTTTGCTGTAACCATCGAGAGATGTTTTCAATACATAGGTATAATAATTTTCACCGTTAAGGTTAAGGTCCAGCCACTTTTCATTGTCCTGCGAAAAGTTAGCACTTACGATCGGAATTATTTGTTCCCTCGACGGATAAATATCGCCGTACACTTCGCTAAGCTGCATATCCTTAAATTCAAAAATCTTTAAATCCTTAATATCAATTACTGAGTTAATTATATTTTTCTTCGACTCTAAAAATTGCGGAATATCATTCGCGCCCAGGTTTTGAATATCAAACCCGATTGACGCCGTTATGTAGCCGAGTTTAATTCCCCTATCGTAAACCGGAATTATTCCTTTAAAGAATTTTTTTGAAGTATCCTGGCTCTGGCTAACTTCTATAATCTTCGGAGCCTGCCCTGAATAATTTACAAATTGTTTCGGCAATTTATTTTCGGCTTCGATGCCAACTGAAAAGCCGCCAATTTTGTTTTGATATCTATCCCATATTGTTATAGAAGAGTTTAGTGATTCGCGTTGCAGCGAACTGTTTGCCCAAAACCTAAACGCGTCGGCGTCGTAATTACTATTCCTAACTCCGAAATCGGTTATAATATCGCTGTTGCTGGAAGCATTTTGCAGGGTTTCATTAATCAAAAATTTTAATAGATTATCGTTGGGCCGGTTAATTTCCAGCGCGGTAGTTTTTAGAGATTGTTTTTCAAGCTCAACATTAAAATAATTTAACAAGGTTATAGTTATAACCGAAGCAACAAGAGTTGCATAAATAAAATTAAAATCCCCGCCGCTTTTAGTGGTATAAATTTGATAGCATAAACCGAGTATAAAAGTTACAAATACTAAACTTAGAAACGGTGTAATCAAAGCTTCATTTTGGGCGTAAATGAAAATTAAACCGATAATCTGAAAAATTATATAAAACAGAAAGAAATATAGCCTTATCTTTTTCTTATTGTTTTCAGAGATAAAGGAGAACAGCAACAAAACATAAGCGCAAAGTAACAGAAGAACCGAAACGCCAAGGATTAATAAATTCAAATTCATTAGCATGGCGGGAAGATTAGGAATTAAATTCGGCTCTTTGAAATACCTTAAAGTCGAATCGAATATAATGCTTCTAACCGATGCACTTAAACCGCGAATTGTCAGAAAGAATAAAAAAGTTAAAGGGAAGAAAAACATCGCCAATAAAAGAATATTTCTCTTCCCTTTTATTTGTGAAGCTCTTAGGTAATCCAACAAATACCTGAAGCCATTTACGCTTACAATAAGCACCAACAAAACTGTTATAAAAAACTCGACGGGAGATTTTACAATTCCGCCTCCGAAAGCCGATGAGAAATAAACAGGATCTACCAGCGGTCCCGATAAAATATTCGAAGGAAAGTTTACAAAGAAAAGAAGCATTCTTAATGCAACAACATAAAGTGCAAATAGCAGTACTTTTGAAGTTCTATATTTTAATTCCTTATACTCTTTTCTAAAACCAACCGCGAATATTAACGCCCCAATAAATGCTAAAACAGACTGTATATTTGAAGATTGATCGTAAACCGAATTAATGGATGCGTCCAGCGTAGGTTTAGTAAATGTTACCAAACCTATTTTGTTGCCTTTGTTATTTACAAGGTCGAATGAATATTTCCGGCCATCGCGCGTATTTTCGGCAAAGGGAGTATAGGCTATATTGAACTGGGTTAAATATTTATCGGATAATTGCTTTGAAAAATCAATTTGGTTGAAGTACGGATTTTGCAACGAGAATTGTTTTTGAATAGTTGAACTTACAACAAAATAAAACACTTCGTTCTCAACAAACAAAGTATCTGTAATAGTTAAAAACGCTGTTAAATCGGAGTTATAAAAATGAGTTTGCCCCGCGGGAAACGATAATGGCAGAATATCGTTCTGCGGAATTGATAATTTATTATTCCACGCGATTAACTTTCCGTTAGGAGCTAAAACCTCTATCGAATAATCGTTATATATATCTTTGTTTATTAGTTTTATTAAAGCGCCGTATGATGAGTTTTTGGGCTGTAAGACTTTTCGGAGATCGTTCTTTACCGAATTGGAAATTTTCAAAAGAATATTCTCTTTCTTTTGAAAAGAAGAAGTAGCGTACCCCTGGATTTCTTGAATTTGCAAGGATAGTTTAGAGTTCCAATTATTTTCAATTTCACTTACAATAATCGGCGAGATAATTCCCGATAGAAGAATAAGTATTATAATAAAAAAGACGATAGCAAAATATTTCCTATCGCCTTTGAAATGGTTTAAAATTTTTGCAGACATTAATTAATTGTAAGCTGTGTTATTTTCCATTTTTTACCGGCATGCTTTAGCGATATATAAACCTGTGCAACTTCCCGTTTTCCCCGCATTACAAATTGATATTTGCCGGTTCCGTAAACATTGCCTTCCTCAATTTGCAAGTCATCAAACCTAAAGCCGGTAACCTGATAAGACCTAAAAAAATCTTCCAGCACATAATAAGCCTGGTTTGAGCTGTAATAGCCGCTAATACCGTTCGATAAACTTAAATAGGTTTGCGGACTAAGGTACTCGACTAGTTCACTAACTCTGCCGCTTGCTATCCCGTTTTCTATTTGGTTGAAAGCAACTCTGGCGGCTGCCGGGTTTTGTTCACGATGTTCTGCTCTTCTTAAATATTCCTGCCCGTAAGTTTGATTTAAGCAAACTAAACAGAACAGAATAAATAGAAAGACATGTATTTTAATTGGTCTATTCATCTTTATTTCAATGAGCAATTTAATGAATTAAGTAACAGAAATCTATAACACATAAAACCGTTAATCAAGGAATTTATTTCCTGTTCAGCAAATTTTTATCCAGGGGATTTCTTTGAGCAGGTACGGCTTTAATTTTAAGAGCTGCGTTTCCTTTAACAGTTTGAAATGCCCAGTCAAAAATCATTCTTTCCGAAGTAATAGACTTTACTCTTATTTTGGCGTAATGATTATCCCATGTCCAGATTACGTAAGTATGCCCCGGGATGGCAACAGCATCTTTTGAAGCAGCCCAACCGGATTCAGGGGCATATGAGATATCATAAATATCTGTAGTTGCTCCCATATCCTGGATGTCGCTGTCATTCCAAACGTCTATATAAAAAACTCCGTTGTAATTTTCGAAATAAAAATCGGTTGATTTATCGTCATATGGAACATCGGTATAAGTTGTAAAAGAAAAACCGCCGCTGTTAGGAAAAGCTCTGTAATCAAAAACTGTTTCGTTTAAACCTTCCGGCCTGGGAGTAGCGCTTACATCGTCATAACTTAAGTCGCTTTCGTTCCCGTTATAATCATAAGCTGTAACCGCATAATAATATGTGTCGCCGTTGCGAGCGCCGTAATCGATATAATAATTATCAGTTGTGGACCCGATGAGAGTATACTTGCCGTTATAACTAGTGGAGTAATAAACATTATAGCCGGCAATATCGCGCTCAGTATTGTTGTACCAGGAGATGTCAACTCTGTTATCACCGTTTACAATATATAAACCTGTCGGTGCCGAAGGCGGTTGATTATCAACCTGGAATAGATCATTTCTTTGGCATGCGGTAAAACTAAATATTACCGTCAACAAAATTAAATATATAAATATCGTTTTCATTTTTTCACCCATATTGAAATTCTACACGATTAAAATCTCAAAATAGGTGCCAGAAACAATGTGGCTATTTTCCCATTTTTCACAATATATTTTCTGTATAAATGTATTCTAAAATGTACATCACTGTACTAACAAAAAAGCCGGCAGAGCCGGCTTTTATAAGAGCATTTTATATTTCGATAAATTTATCCTGGTAAAACATTTTCTTTCTATTTATTACGGCAATCGATTTGCCGGTGAACAATCTCTTATCAAAAGGCGAGTTTTTCGATTTACTTTTTGATTTTGATAAATCACTCGTCCAGATCTCATTTAAATCTATAATTGTAAAATTAGCTACCTCACCAACTTCGAATTTCGGAATGGGAAGATTTAAAATTTTCCTTGGATTTATTGCCATCTTTTCAATTAGTTGATCAAGTGAAAGAACTTTTTTGTGATATAATTCCGTTAGAGCTAATCCTAACTGGGTCTCAAGACCGGTAATTCCGTTAGGAGCAAGTTCAAACTCCGCTTCTTTTTCTTCAGGTGAATGAGGGGCATGATCACTGGCAATACAATCGATTGTTCCGTCTTTTAAAGCTTTTAAAATTTCATCAACATCTTCTTTTGTACGCAACGGGGGATTCATCTTCATATTTGTATCATAAGTTTTTAATGAATCATCCGTTAAAGAAAAATGATGCGGAGTAACTTCGGCAGTTACGGCAAGTCCTTTTTTCTTGGCTTCACGTACCATTTCTATCGATTTTTTCGTGCTGATATGAGCTATATGAATTTTACCGCCGGTATATTCAGCCATTAAGATGTCTCTGATAACTATCAAATCCTCAGCTATGGAAGGCACAGGCGGAAGGCCAAGCAATGTTGAATTTATCCCTTCGTTCATCGCACCGCCAGCTAAGGATTCATCTTCGCAATGCTCAATTATAGGCAGGTTGTACATCTTCGAATACTCAAACGCTTTACGAAGCATTCCTGCGGTTTTTATGGCAACACCGTCATC
>DAIERC010000003.1 GCA_027347125.1 Ignavibacteriales bacterium | reverse complement strand
TCACTTGTAATAGAGACGTAATTAATTTGATTGACTTGTGAATATATCATGCCGGCATTTAGAAAAAATACCAAGGAAAGCAATAAATATTTTTTAGATATTCTAATCATCATGCTTGGGTTTTTCTCGCATTTAGATTATAAATAATAATTTCGGTAACATTATTAAAGCGACGCCATTTTGCAGCAAAGCTTTAAAGAAAAATTTCTTAAAGTTTTTTTGAGTTAGTAAGAAATTTTATGATATAGAAAGATAAAAAGGTTGCCGTAAATAAAAAATATATTAATAAAGGAAATCTTCGGTGCAAGAAAATATTTGATAATTCCCCAACACCGAAGACTTAAATTTTCATTTCATTAAAATCATTTTCTTTACGGAAATAAAATTATTTGCATCAAGCCGGTAGAAATAAATTCCGCTGGCCAAACCATTTCCATTAAAAGTAATTTGATAGGTTCCGCTTTGTTTGTACCCGTTTATGAGTGTTTTCACTTCCCTGCCAAGGACATCATAAATTTTTAAAGTAACCAGACCGGACTGCGGAATTTGATATTTTATTGTAGTGGATGGATTAAACGGGTTAGGATAATTTTGTTCAAGATCATAACTTTTAATAACAGAACTTGATCCTTCGTTAATTCCGGTTGGAACCTGTAAATCAGGCAAAGGCAATTTTACGCTGGTGTAAATATGAAAGTCTCCTGCGTTTAAAGTGATGCCGCCATGTCCGTTCGAAGTAACAAGACTGTCGCCGGAAAAATAGTCGTACCACGTACCACCGCCGGTAAAAGAAGGATCAACATTATGAGCATACATATCGAAATTTCCGATTACCGCCACGTTCATCGATGGGTCGCTTATATAAATTCTTTTAATAGCGCCCGATAAATCAGTTGTAAACGCGGTGCTTTCAAACGCCGGATAGTTTAATTTTAATTTTATCAAAGCTGCGGTTGTCTTATAAAGACTTAACCTTTCCGGCACATCATAATAATCCCATCTTATCGGTTTATCGCCGATGCGTGAGTTATAGTTTATTGAATAATCATACCCCAGCTCGCCGAACTGCCACAGCATTTTGGGCCCCGGTATTGTATAGAATAACGCCTCGCAAAGTTTAATTCTATTAAGGGCGGTTGATAAATTCTTAACATTATAGCTTGCGGAATCCGTGTTGCCGTATTGTAAATTTTTATACATCAAGCGTTCTTCATCGTGGCTTTCCATATAGCCGACAAGCCCCGGCTCGGTCCAGCCCCATTGCTTGTAAGATATACCTGAAATATCCCAGCTCGGGTTTATTGCATAACCCATTGCCGCCTGGGCGTAAGCGGTATTCTGGTTATCCCAAACCATCATTCCGTAATCGGTTACTACTTTCTCTTCACTATTAGCCACGAATTCTTCCAGTATTACGTAAGCATCCGGACTAACTTTCCAAATTGCGTCTGCAATTCTTTCTTCGTTGTTAATTCGCGACTGATCAAAACTTTCCCATGCAGATACATTATTTGGATTGTTTGTTTGAGTGTAACCTCCTGCCAGATCAAATCTAAAGCCGTCAACATGATATTGGGTTAACCAGAATTTTGTTGTAGCATCCACAAAATAATGAGTTGCCGGACTGGTATGGTTAAAATCGTAGCCAACGTTATAAGGATGTGTTGCCGATTGATTGAACCATGGATTGTCAGCAGCGGGCCTATTATTTGCCGAGTCCCAGTATAGCCTAACAAGCGGGCAGGAACCGAATGCATCGTTAAACGGTATATCCAGTATTACTGCGATTCCCATTTGATGTGCCTTATCTATAAAACCTTTCAAATCATTTTTAGGACCGTAACTTTTATCCGGCGCATCAAAAAAGTTCGGATTATATCCCCAGCTGTCGTTGCCCTCAAAATTCATAATAGGCATCAGTTCAATTGCATTGATTCCAAGATTCTTCAGATATGATAATGTATCCGCTAAGGTCTTATAATTATGCGAAGCTAAAAAATCACGTATCAGAAGTTCGTAAATAACCAGGTTGGTTTTTGCCGGTTTATTAAAGCCCGAATCATGCCATTGATATGGAGTTTGATCAGTTTGAAGTACCGAAGCGATCTCGGTAGTTTTATCGGAAGGATATTTAATCAAATTCGGATACGTGCTGTCCGGTATTTCAGCATCGCTGTTCGGGTCGCTTATCTTTTCAGAATACGGATCGGCAATTCTAAGTGTTCCGTCTACTAAATATTGAAAAATATATTCTTTTTGCGGAGTAAGATTATCTATCTCTATCCACCATCTGCTGCCATCGGGTGTTTGCTTCATATAATAATTCGGATCAACAACCCAGTTATTAAAATCACCGATAACATAAACATTCTTTTTTTGCGGAGCGTACAATGAAAGAACAACAGACGAGTTACCAATATAATTTATTCCGTCTACTATACCGTTGGGCAGCGGCTGTATGTTAATAGCAGGGTTAACAACAAAATAGCTCGAATCGGTTTTAGTGCCGCCGTTTTGATCATATGCAACGGCCTTTATCCAAGTGTTACCATAATTTGATGCTATAATATTAAAAGTTGTGTCGCTGCTTGCTGTTTGAATGTACAGGGAAGCATTAATAAAAATTGAAACCGACTTGGCACCCGATGATGTAATTTCCACATTAACGTTATTGTTCAGGTTGGTAAAATACGGTGCAACCGGTGAAACCACCTTAACCTTCAGTCCGACTTGGTACAAAGGAACAAATATATCCGGACTAGTCTGCTTCGAACCGTCGGCGCTTCTAAACACAAAATCCAGTGCCGTAATATGTTCAGAAGAAGGAATAGCGCCCAGGTTCTGGTGATTGTTACTATAATATATTCTCGGGTAACCGATGACCAGATGATAGTGGTTGGCGCTGTCTCTAATAAGTTTTGTTTCAGGATAATTAGATGCCCATGGTGCCATAACATAACGCCATTTGTCTACATTTGTAGTTACGCCGGTATGTGCATATATGTCACCGGTGTAATTAAGAAGTGCGGAAGCGCCCGGCTGCGTTGCATCGAAATAAACAACGATTGAATCGTTTTCTGTAGGCAGCGCGGGAACAGTTGTAACAATCTGCGGAAAAGCAACATTAATAAACAATAGGGTTAATAGTACCGCGGTTAATCTAAATCTCATAAAATTATCCTTCTCAAATTCTTTTGCTTATAATTTCGTTTTTACTTCATCAACGTCTTTAACGAACAGCATCAGCACGCCGGCAAGTATCATTGAGCCACCGCCGAGCAATAATGCGTACATTGCATCGTGTCCGAAAAATTGTTTTACAAAGAAGCCGAGTATAGCCGCGGCGGTAATTTGAGGTATAACAATAAAGAAATTAAATATCCCCATATAAACACCCATCTTTTCGGGAGGCAGCGAACCTGCCAATATAGCGTAAGGCATTGCGAGTATAGATGCCCACGCCAATCCTATTCCGAGCTCGGATACCAAAAGCAGGTTGGAATCCTTAATTATATAGAATGATGCGAGGCCTAACCCGCCGAAAACCAGGCTTATAAAATGAAC